>JAUZOB010000250.1 GCA_030706665.1 Bacteroidota bacterium | reverse complement strand
ATAATATTTCTAAACCGAACTCATGTTGTTATATTTCAAAGTAATCAGTAATATGAAATTTACCTTATCATAAATGAGTTAAATAATCATGGAAGTATCAAAAGATATAACAGCAAGGAGATGCCGCCAACCAAAGACAGGGAATCGTAACACTGTTCTAGTCTTCTTAATAATGTTGCTCTTTATCCATTCAATTCCATCCAGAGGACAAAGTGACGACACAAAATTAAAGAATAGAAGGAATCAAATCGAAGCCCTTAAAGCTTATTATAACAAGTCTCACGGGAAAGATAGCATCGAATACCAAAAGTTATTTTTTGCTGCATTTCCATCCGACTTTTCAACTTTTAACTCTATTTATGGTTATAGTGATAAAAAAGGCCCTATGCCTCTATATGATACTTACGAAGAGAATATTAGCTTCTTATGTAAGTTAGATGCTATATATTCTACAAAAGAATATTACAATAAACTTATAATATTAGGTATAAATGGACAATGGGATGCTGATGCCGTAGAATACTTACAAGAATGCATTTTAAGTCATATAAATGAAAATCCAGATTTGACTATTGCTTTACTCAAACAGCATAACACCAAAGAGATCCGTAGCTTTTTAAGGTTTTTATTCGACGGTCCCCACCCTGACAACAAATATGTCAAACGGGATTATAATGTCTTATACAAGAAGATAAAATTAATGGATCCACTAATGGCTAATCTCTTGCGTGAAGAGTATTTGAAACTTGTAAAAAACGCTAAAGAGGAGTAATTGGAATTGTAAAAACAAATAGCAAAGGAATTCCACCCGGCAATTAAAAAGCATGTGCATCCCAACATGACGAGTTAAATCAACTAACTTTCAGTAACTATTATGAATCTGTAAGTTCAACATGGAATAGTATGAATTCATATAAAGAGAATGATATCTCTTACGAGGAAAATGAAAATTTCCTAAAATTAACCAGAACCTCAATAAAGGAATCGAACAAAAATTCAATTATCAATATGTAATATCAAATATGCTATATAGTTTAAAAAATTCTATAAATGAAACTATTACGACTCATCCTTACGATGGTAACGGAAATTGCCTTAAGTTTATAAAAATAAAAAATTGAATCGTAATGAATAAAAATTCAACTTACATGATTAAATGCATTTTATCTTTAATTTTTTTAATAAATACTTGTTCTCTAAAAGCACAAGATGACAATAATTTACTATTTAGAGTAGATTTTCAGGATTTTTTTAAAAATGACAAAGTTTCTTTTAGAGTAAATAAGCAAGATATATTTACAAATCAAAAATTAAAAAGTGATTTAGTTATTGGCCGAACAGAATTTATAATAAAAATATTTAATACAGATAATTGTGCCATTGCTCTTTTTAAAGACAAAATTATTCATCTAAAAAAGATAGTGTCACCAATAATCTTAGAAATATCTATTAACAATCATTTAAATACCTATGTCGTAAATTTGGATAACGGAAAATATCTAGGATTTAGTAAAAAGAAGAAAAATGAATTAGATTCTATGCAATTAAAAAGGTCATATATGTATGAGTAGATTTAAAAAGATTAGATACAGAGCTCCATTCCTCCGTGTGTCGTCTTCTGAAGTGTTTTGAAATACATATAAAAAGCGAGTAAAAACTCCGGCTTAGCCAAAAGTTCTTACTCGCTTTAATAATATGCCAGCGACACAAAGCATGCCCGCTCACAACTTCTATTTTTATACAGCCCTTTTTCAATAAGGCTATCAAACGTCTTAGTTAATCAGATCGAATCCGCAATAAGGAATCAATACTTCAGGAACGCGAATGCCTTCCGGAGTCTGATAATTCTCAAGGATAGATGCTACGATACGTGGCAACGCAAGTGCAGAGCCATTCAACGTATGTGCAAGTACTACCTTTCGATCTCCTTCTTCGCGATAACGAAGTTTCAAGCGGTTTGCCTGGAAAGATTCGAAATTGGAAACAGAGCTTACTTCAAGCCATTTTTCCTGTGCCGCTGAAAATACTTCAAAGTCATAAGTCAAAGCCGAGGTAAAGCTTATATCACCCCCGCAGAGTCTGACAATACGATATGGCAGACCGAGTTTTTCAACCAAAGAAGAAACATGAGCCACCATCTGATCGAGTACCTCATACGATTTCGAAGGATGAGCAATCTGAACGATCTCAACTTTATCGAACTGATGAAGTCGATTCAATCCTCTTACATCTTTTCCGTAAGAGCCGGCTTCGCGACGGAAGCAAGCACTATAAGCCGTGTTTTTGATCGGCAGATCCTTGTAATCGAGAATGACATCGCGATAGATATTTGTAACCGGAACTTCGGCAGTCGGAATCAGATAGAGGTTATCAAGAGTTGCCTGATACATCTGTCCTTCTTTATCCGGCAGCTGTCCTGTACCGAATCCTGAATCTTCATTTACCACATAAGGAGGTTGAATTTCAAGATAACCGGCATCGCGTGCCTGATCGAGGAAGAAGTTAATTAATGCCCGTTGCAAACGAGCGCCTTTACCTTTGTAAACAGGGAAACCTGCACCGGTAATTTTAACCCCCAGTTCAAAATCGATGATATCGTATTTTGCAGCGAGATCCCAATGACAGAGAGCCCCGTCGAAAAGTTCGGGCATATTGCCACCGGTAGCTACAACGACATTGTCATCTGCAGTTTTCCCGGGAGGAACTAACTCACATGGAATATTGGGCAATAATACAACTAACTGAAGGAGTTCAGCATCTTTGGAAACAAACTCCTGTTCCAAATCTTTAATATTGTTTTTAAGCTCTGATGTTCTTGCTTTGGCAGCTTCAGCTTCCTGGGACTTACCCTGTTGAAACAGCTTACCTATTTCACGCGAGAGCGAATTCATTTCAGCTTTACTCTCATCAAGTTCTTTTTGAATCTCGTTCTTGCGGTTTGAAACTGCAATCACCTGTCCTACAATTTCTTTGGCATCGAAATTCTTAACAGCAAGCCGTTCGATTACCAAATCAGGATTCTCTTTGATCAGCTTTAGAGTCAACATATTGGATAAGATTATAACATTGATTGAGGGGCAAAATTAAAAAAATAAAAAATCTCCTGTCTTATTACACAGTAATAAAAACAGGAGATTCAGAATATTTTAAACAGAGAATGTCTCTTCTGTTATTTAAGCTGAAAAAGGCTGTACTGAAATAAATGAGCGTCCGCTTTCCTTTTTCTTGAAAGTCACAACACCATCGATCAATGCGAACAATGTGTGATCTTTACCAATTCCTACATTTAATCCGGGATGATGTACAGTACCGCGCTGACGAACAAGAATATTCCCAGCTTTAGCTACCTGACCTCCGAATATTTTAACCCCGAGTCGTTTACTTTCGGATTCGCGGCCGTTCTTCGAACTACCTACACCTTTCTTATGTGCCATGGTTCAATGTTTTTTTTAAAAATTATCCGATAACTTCTTCAATTTGGATCTGTGTAAAATCCTGACGGTGACCATTACATTTCTGATAAGTCTTTCTTCTTTTCTTTTTGAATACCAGAACTTTTTCACCACGGGGATGAGCTAATACCTTAGCTGTCACCTTAGCTCCTTCAACAACAGGAGTTCCTACTTTTACCTCACCGTCATTTTCAATCAGCAATACTTTTCCGAATTCAAGACTATCGCCAATTTCATTTTCCAAACGGTGTACGAAGATCTTCTTGTCTTTTTCTACTTTAAATTGCTGTCCAGCAATCTCAACAATAGCGTACATATTTACGTCTTTTGCGTTTTGTCCGGAAGGCGGGCTACATCAACTGTTTCCTCTTTTAGAGCCTTGGCGGATATAATTTGGACTGCAAAAGTACATATTTCCCAATGAGATGCAAACATTTACTTTTATTTTTTTGCAAAAAATCTACAAACATTTTTGCAAATCAGATGAAATGATTCAATTAACATACGTTTTTATGAGAGACATATTAAAAACAATTCTTATTTTTGTTTTTACTGAGTCAAATTCAGTCAAACTTATATAGTGGTTATATCAGTTTAAAATTAGCGAGAGTGAAAAAAGTCCGAATCAATGTTTTAGGTCTGTCTGTCAGCCAAACCCAATCGGGGGCATATGCACTGGTATTGGCAGAAGAAGATGGAGATCGCCGCATACCTATCATCATTGGTCCGGTTGAAGCACAATCCATAGCCATTCAACTGGAAGGGCTTACTCCGCCCAGACCACTCACCCATGACCTCTTCCTAAACGTAGCACGGGCTTTTGACATCACCATCAAAGAGGTATTAATCTATAAACTTGAAGAAGGCATCTTTTACGCCGAAATTGACTGCGTTCAAAAAGGAAAAGAAATCCGCATCGACTCGCGCACTTCAGACGCAGTCGCTCTTGCCCTCCGATTTGATTGTCCGATCTATACAACCGAAGACATCATGGACAAAGCCGGAATTGTAATCGAGCAGGAGAAAACCAAGGATGACCTGGATGAATCAACGGACTCAGACGAAGAAAATGCAGAGGATCTTGCAGAACTCTCGTTGGATGACCTGAATGAAATATTAAACGAAGCCGTTCAGGAGGAAGATTATGAACGCGCTTCAAAGATCCGGGACGAGATCAAACGAAGAACCAGGAAGTAAAACTTCAGAACACACAAATGGAATATTTTTCCCGGCTAATCATTCTAATTTCTGCACTTCTTTTTCAAAAAACCCCCATCTTTGTAACAAAATCATTCGATCATGAAACAATATCTTGATCTTCTAAGCCATATAATCGACAACGGCTCTGAAAAACACGACCGTACAGGTACTGGAACAATCAGTACCTTCGGATATCAGATGCGTTTTAATCTGGAAGAAGGGTTCCCGATTGTAACGACAAAGAAACTGCATCTGAAATCGATCATCTACGAATTACTTTGGTTCTTACAGGGTGAGACCAACACAAAATATCTTAAGGAACACGGAGTATCCATCTGGGACGAATGGGCAGACAAAGATGGCAACCTCGGACACATTTACGGTTACCAATGGAGAAGCTGGCCAACACCCGACGGACGTCACATCGACCAAATCAGCCAGTTAATAAACGACATCAAAAACAATCCCGACTCCCGAAGATTACT
>JAUZOB010000025.1 GCA_030706665.1 Bacteroidota bacterium | reverse complement strand
TGGCCAATGGATTGAAATTTGCCATCTTTTTTTAATTAAGCATTGTTTTTTATATAAATAGTAGATCCCGAAATATTAATGAGAGGGTAGGATAATATATTTTGAATCCAATTCTGATTATGAATGGCAAGATTTCTTATCTTTGTTTCGTATTTATACGAAATGCGAAATATTTATACAATGAGTGAAGAATACTATACCGAATCACAGAAGAAGATGGCACGATATGCCAAGGCGTTAGGGCATCCGGTAAGGGTTTTTATTATGGAATATTTAATGAAAAATGCCAGTCGCTGTTGTTATAGTGGCGACATGGCCGAAGAACTTCCCATAGCCCGTTCCACGCTTTCACAGCATCTCAGCGAACTTAAAGATGCCGGATTGATACAGGGTGAAATTAACGCACCTTATATTAAATATTGTATCAATAAAGAGAACTGTGCAGAAGCGGAGCGTCTTTTGGGTCAGTTTTTTAAGAATATTGATTTTTCAAATACAACAACTTGTAACTCTTCAAAAATATTATAAATCTTTTTGTTATGGATATAAAAATTTTAGGCTCAGGATGTGCTAAGTGTAAAACTCTGGAGAAACTGACCCGTGAGGTGGTTGAAGAAAATGGTATTGATGCTACAATTACCAAGGTAGAAGATATCATGGAAATCATGAAATCAGGTGTTATGGCTACACCGGCACTAGTGGTTGATGGGAAAGTATTAATAAAAGGTCGTGTACCATCGGCTGATGAGATTAAACAAGTGCTAACCAAATAAAATCAATTCGTTATGAAATTTATCACATCGATTAGTCTGGTAATGATCTTATTTTTGGGTAGTTTTCTATGTAATGCTCAAACCGGTAAGAAGTCAGTTGCAAAAAGTAATGCATCATTGAAAGTAGAAGTATATTACTTCCATTTCACCCAGCGGTGTTCTACCTGTCATGCGGTTGAAGACAATGCAAAAAGCGCTCTTGAGGCTCTTTATTCTGATAAAGTTAAGAAAGGGGATTATGTATTCAAGGGGATTAATCTTGATGATTCAAGTTCAAAAGCTATTGCAAAAAAGTTGGGCATTGGTGGACAATCCCTTTTGGTTGTATGTGGAAATAAAAAGGTTGATATTACCAGCCAAGGTTTTATGTATGCTCACGAACCAAATAAGATAAAAGAGGAAGTTAAAAAGGCTATTGAAAAGGTACTAAAAGGTTAATTGCGATGGAGTTTCTGAGAAGCATTCTGGAAAATTCACAGTATACTTTTATTTCTGCATTTATATTGGGATTGATGACTGCTATCAGCCCCTGCCCTTTGGCAACAAATATTTCGGCTATTGGGTTTATCAGTAGAGATATTGAGGATCAGAAACGTGTTTTCTTCAGCGGATTGATATACACGTTGGGGAGGGCCATTAGTTATACTGCTCTTGGAATCATATTATTTTTCGGTGCAAGCCAGATGAAAGTTTCTATGCTTTTCCAAGGCTGGGGTGAAAAACTCTTGGGTCCGGTTTTAATTTTAATCGGACTATTTATGCTTGATGTCATTCAGTTAAAATTTCCCGGCTTTTCAACGTTAACCGATAAGATAGGAGAGCGAAGTAAAAAAAGTTATTGGAGTACCTTACTTCTGGGAATGGTTTTTGCCATGGCATTTTGCCCTTACAGCGGGGTACTGTATTTTGTTATGCTTATTCCGATTACGATTGCCAGCGCAAGCGGTTTATATCTACCCTCTGTTTTTGCAGTTGGTACAGGCTTGCCAGTTATAATTTTTGCATGGTTGCTGGCCTATGCAGTTAGCAATGTCGGGAAATTATATAACAAAATAAAGATCTTTGAATTGTGGTTTCGCCGTATTATGGCATTTGTATTTATGATTGTTGGTATTTACTATATCATTCAGGTTTATTTATAAACATTATTCGGCATAAAAAATTTGCATTGCAATTTCGTGTTTTTACGAAACACTAAGAGCGAAAGATGGATTGGAAGAAACTTATTAAAATAGCATTGGGAATAGCGATATGGTTTACACTTTACCATTATCTGCAACCCTTAACTGATTTATTCATCAATAATATATTGGGTTTACAGCAAGGAAGACATTGGACAGAGACCTTAAGGTTTCTCATTTTTGAAGTGCCCAAGGTACTGATGTTATTGATCCTCATCATATTTTTTGTGGGAATAATCCGCAGCTACTTCACTCCGGAGAAAACACGAAAAGCATTGGAAGGAAAATCATTATTCACTGGGAATGTAATGGCTGCTTTACTGGGTATAGTAACCCCGTTTTGTTCGTGTTCTGCAATCCCTTTGTTTCTTGGTTTTGTAGAGGCAGGGGTGCCGCTTGGTGTTACGTTTTCATTTCTGATTGCAGCCCCTATGATTAACGAGGTTGCAGTTATCCTTCTTTTTGGTTTATTCGGGTGGAAAGTGGCCGCTATTTATATCCTGACAGGGCTGGTGATTGCCATTGTCTCGGGTTGGGTCATTGGTTGGCTTAAGCTTGAAAAATATGTGGAGGAATGGGTTTATCAACTAAAAAGCGAAAATGAAGAAGATAGGGAAGAACGTCTTTCGTTTGGACAGCGTATCGATATGGGTTATGTCGCAGTAAAAGAAATTGTTGGCAAGGTATGGGCTTATATCGTAATCGGGATTGCTGTCGGAGCAGCAGCGCATGGGTATGTACCCGAGAAATTCATGGCTCAATTAATGGGACAATCGACCTGGTATTCTGTGCCGTTGTCAATTCTGATCGGTGTGCCGCTTTATTCCAATGCAGCCGGGATTATCCCAATTGTCAGTGTACTCATTGAAAAGGGGGTTCCTCTTGGTACTGCTTTGGCATTTATGATGGCCGTTATTGGGTTGTCGCTGCCTGAAATGATTATCCTTAAGAAAGTATTGAAACTTCCCCTGATTTTGGCTTTTGTGGGGATTGTTGCATTAGGAATTATGATTGTCGGTTTTTTATTCAATTTTATATTCTGATTATTTATCGTATTCCAAAGTGGAATTGATAAGAAATCGTTTAACGGCGGTTAATTCTTAAAAAATATAGCTATAAAAACTCATTCACTGAATCCATTGTATCATAAGACAAAATTTTAATATTAAAAGTATGGAAACAAAATATCTTCAACGACTTGCAATAGTTTTGATTTTGATGATAAGTATTCATGGTAACAGTTATGGTCAGAAATCATCTCAAGGTAAAAAGATCAAGTCAAATGTTGAGGTGAAAAAGAATGTTACTAATTATAAAGCAACATTTATAGAGTTGGGATCGGTACGTTGTATTCCTTGTCAGAAGATGATACCTGTTATGAAATCCATCGAAACAAAATATGGTGACCGTGTAAAAGTGGAATTTCATGACGTATGGACACCTGAAGGAAGGCCTTTTGCTAATATTTTTGGAATTCAATCCATCCCGACACAGATATTCCTGGATGAAAATGGGAAGGAATTTTTTCGACACGAAGGTTATTTCTCTGAAGAAGAATTAGTAAAAGTATTGAAACAGAAAGATATTCTTTAATTCAAACAATTAAAAGAAACGCAAAATCTAAACAACATTCAGCACATGAGAGTTTTAATTCTTTGTACAGGCAACAGTTGCCGCAGTCAAATGGCGCACGGCTTCTTGCAGTCGTTTGATAAAAGTCTTACAGTTTGTTCTGCCGGTACTCATGCTTCCGGGAAACTCAATGAGAAGGCAGTTGTAGTCATGAAAGAGGCTGGTATCGATATTAGTCAACATACCTCTGATTCAGTCGAAAAATATTTAAGCGAAGAGTGGGACTATGTGATCACTGTTTGCGGAGGTGCTAATGAAACATGTCCGGCTTTTGTAGGAAAAGTAAAACATCGTTTGCATATAGGTTTTGATGATCCATCACATGTCGTTGGAACGGATGAATATATCTGGAGTGAATTTCGAAGGGTTCGTGACGAGATAAAAGAAGGGTTTTGGAAATTCTATATTGAAAATATTAAATAATTTATCAGTTTAAAACGAAGTATTCAAATTCGGTTATACTTCATATTAAAATTTTCAAATTAAGACATTATGGAAGGCACATTTAAAAAATTATCTTTTTTTGACCGTTACCTCACGCTATGGATATTTCTTATAATGTTTGCGGGGGTCATTATTGGCTATTTTATACCAGGTATTTCCGGTTTTTGGAATTCGTTAAGTTCAGGCACCACGAATATCCCGATTGCAATTGGACTAATTCTAATGATGTACCCGCCACTGGCAAAGGTAAAATATGAGAAATTGCCTTTGGTATTTAAAAATCTGAAGCTACTTAGCTTTTCTCTTACCCAAAATTGGATTATCGGCCCGTTAGTCATGTTCTTTCTGGCTATCATTTTCCTGCACAATTATCCCGGCTTAATGGTGGGAGTTATTTTAGTAGGTCTTGCCCGATGCATTGCAATGGTATTGGTTTGGAACGATTTGGCTAAAGGTGATACGGAGCTGGCTGCCGGATTAGTAGCTTTTAATGCGATCTTTCAGGTATTTCTTTATTCGGTATATGCCTACGTCTTTATTACGCTTTTGCCTCCTCTGTTCGGTTTAAAAGGAGCTGTTGTAAAAGTATCGATTTCGCAAATCGCTGTTACTGTTTTGATTTATTTAGGGATTCCTTTTGTTGCCGGTCTAATTTCAAACTTAGTACTCCGTAGATGGAAGGGAAGCGATTGGTTTTTTAAAAAGTATATTCCAAAAGTATCTTGGTTGACTCCGATTGCTTTGTTGTTCACAATATTTGTGATGTTCTCGCTCAAAGGTGAGAAAATTATCGGATTGCCTATTGATGTCGTTCGGGTAGCAATTCCTTATACCATCTATTTCACACTGATGTTTTTTTCTACCTTTTTTGTTGCTAAATGGATAGGAGAAGGGTATGAGAAATCGACAACGATGGCTTTCACTGCGGGAAGTAACGATTTTGAACTGGCAATTGCGGTAGCTATTGCAGTATTTGGAATTAATTCTCAAGCTGCCTTCGCAACGGTCATAGGCCCTTTGGTAGAAGTTCCGGTATTGATTCTTTTAGTGAATGTTGCTTTGAGTTTCAAAAGAAAATATTTTGCATAGGCCAATTGAAAAGTGTGATCGCTAATTTATAGACACGCTTAATATTAATATTACTAAAAAAGAGTGACATTGAGTAATACCAATATATTGTCCTCTTCAAATTCTTACCATTGATTTAATATTTGTCATATTGCTCTGTTTTTTAATGTATTTGCTTCAATGAGGAAGCCGATGCATGACAATACGTTAAGTGAATTGAAAAAAATTATAGAAGATATTTAATCGGAATGATAACGTTTCGGTCTTAAATGATGCACTTTGCTTTAAATGTTATCATAGAAGATGAGTAATGACTATATTTGTGCGCGAAAAATTATAAAATTTAAAAATAGAGCAATGAGTTTTACACACGAAGTTGAAGGGATGATTTGTGTTGCACAAGGCGCAAATCATGGTCCGGCACCGATTCCTGAAGAAGGGAAATGGGTAAGGGCAAAAGAAGTAAAAGACATCTCGGGTTTGACCCATGGTATCGGTTGGTGTGCTCCACAGCAGGGGGCTTGCAAACTTACTCTGAATGTTAAAAATGGTATAATAGAGGAAGCATTGGTTGAAACTATTGGTTGTACTGGTATGACCCATTCTGCAGCAATGGCTTCTGAAATTCTTCCCGGTAAAACTATTCTTGAAGCATTAAATACTGACCTCGTTTGTGATGCTATCAATACAGCCATGCGCGAATTGTTCCTGCAAATTGTTTATGGTCGTACACAAACAGCTTTCTCAGAAGGTGGTCTTCCTATTGGTGCAGGTCTTGAAGATCTGGGTAAAGGTCTTCGTGGTGTGACTGGTACTTTGTACGGAACATCAGCTAAAGGTCCTCGTTATCTTGAAATGGCCGAAGGATACATTACTAAAATTGGATTGGATGCCAATAATGAAATTATTGGTTACCAATTTGTTAGCCTTGGTCGTATGATGGATATGATCAAAGCCGGTACTGATGCCAATGAAGCATTGACCAAAGCTTCTGGTAAATATGGCCGTATCGATGAAGCAGTAAAAATTATTGACCCACGTAAAGAATAGGAGGAAACATCAATGCCATTATTTGAAAGTTACGACAGACGAATTAATCAAATTAATAAAGTCCTTAATTCATACGGTATTGCTTCAGTCGAAGAAGCAAAGAAGATTTGTGATGATAAAGGGGTAGATGTTTACAACATTGTAAAAAACATTCAACCTATTGCATTCGAAAATGCTATGTGGGCCTATACTGTAGGGGCTGCTATCGCTATTAAAAAAGGACAGACAAATGCAGCTGATATTGCAGCAACACTGGGTGAAGGTCTTCAGGCTTTTTGTATTCCCGGTTCAGTAGCTGATGACCGTAAAGTAGGTCTTGGCCATGGAAATCTTGCTGCTATGTTGCTTCGTGAAGAAACTAAATGTTTCGCTTTCCTTGCAGGTCACGAATCATTTGCTGCTGCTGAAGGAGCAATTGGTATTGCACGCTCAGCAAACCGTGTACGTAAAGAACCTTTGCGTGTTATTCTGAACGGATTGGGCAAAGATGCTGCTAAGATCATTTCCCGTATCAATGGCTTTACCTATGTGCAGACACAGTTCGATTATGCAACCGGTGAATTGAAAGAAGTGAACCGTATCGCTTATTCTGAAGGTGAAAAAGCTAAAGTAAATTGCTATGGCGCTGACGATGTTCGCGAAGGTGTGGCAATTCTTCATAAAGAAGGTGTTGACGTTTCCATTACCGGTAACTCTACGAACCCAACTCGTTTCCAACACCCTGTTGCAGGTACTTACAAAAAAGAGTGTGTAGAACAAGGCAAAAAGTACTTCTCTGTTGCTTCAGGTGGTGGTACCGGCCGTACATTGCATCCTGATAATATGGCTGCAGGTCCTGCTTCATATGGTATGACCGATACAATGGGACGTATGCACTCTGATGCTCAGTTTGCAGGTTCTTCATCTGTTCCGGCTCACGTTGAAATGATGGGTTTAATTGGTATGGGTAACAATCCAATGGTAGGAGCATCTGTTGCTGTTGCCGTTGCTGTTGCACAAGCTTAATTTTATCATGATAATAAGAAAAGGTCTGGCATTCAATCTGTCAGACCTTTTTATTTTTCACAGATGAGATGGATAGACAGGAAATCATAGACAAAGCTCAGGCGTTCTTTGACGAAGGATACGCCTGTTCGCAGTCAATTCTGCTTGCTTTCGCCAGCCAATATGGGCTTGATGAAGAAACTGCCAAACGAATTTCTTCCACCTTTGGCGGAGGGATGGGGCGCTTACGTCAGAAATGCGGAGCCGTTACCGGTGGTTTCATGGTCCTTGGAATGGCTTATGGGAATGCAGATCCTAAAGATATGGATACCAAGTTGGCCGCTTATAAAAAAGTTAGGGAACTAGACCATCTTGTCGAAAAGATATATGGAACTACCAGCTGCAAAGAACTATTAATTAAACATGCAACAGAAGCTGATGTTGCTGAACGGAAACATCATAAGATTATCTGTCGTAAGGTGGTCGGAGATGTAGCCGGTTTGTTGTATGATATGCTTACCCAAAAAAATGTGAAGTATAGAAATCAAATCTAGTTTCCTTATATTTTATTGGAAAAACTTCCGGAACCAATATCTTTAGCATTTCCGTATGCTACAAAACCTTTCTTTTATTTAAAAATTGCCTATTCTTTAGACAATATCATAACACTTCAATTACTTTTGCCGTATTATTATTTTAACTTGGCAAAGTTCATAATTCTTCTTTTTTAATTATTCCAATTTGTAGAGGACGGATAAATACAATTGTATATTATTCCAGGGACGTTTTTTGTTCTTTACAAATTTTGAAGAATGTTTCTGAAACTCATTAATTGATAGATTATATTAAATAATGGAAAGTCTTTTGATTGAAATTTTTAACCTGCTTGCCTTAGTTGCAATGGGATGTTTCCTCTTTTTTAAAACAAAAGGCAGGGGACTTATCACTCTTGGCGTAATTACCATTCAGGTTATCATTAGTTCTGTTGTTGCTTTTTCGGTATTTTCAACCGGATTAATCGAATATAGTTATTCCGGTTCCTGGATTACAGAGATGATTCCGGTACGCATCGATTTTTTATCGGCATGGTTTATACTCATTATAAGCTTCACTTTCCTTACCGGAGCCTGGTATGGGATTCAATACATGAAAAAATATATTGACCAGGCCGATAATATAACGCTACATGCCGTGGCATTCATATTGGTTTATACTTCGTTAATTGATATTTGTATTGTACAAAACGGATTTGTATTGCTTGTGGTATGGGAAATCATGGCTTTGAGCTCTTTTGTTGTTGTGATATTTGAGCATAATAAAGCAGAAACCTTAAAGGCAGGAATTAATTTTTTAATCCAATCGCACGTTAGTATTCTTTTTCTTACTATTGCTTTCATGTGGGTCAGGGTTAAAACCGGATCATTCGATTTTTCAGCTATTACAGCTTATACTTCCACACAACCCGCCATAACAGGTATTGGATTGTTTATTTTTTTCTTTATTGGTTTTGCAATCAAAGCAGGTTTTGTCCCTTTCCATACATGGCTTCCGTTAGCACATCCGGCAGCCCCGGCGCACATTTCAGGTGTCATGTCGGGTGTTATTATTAAAATAGGTATCTATGGCATATTGAGAGTGTTGTTGCTTATTAAAACCGATTTAACTGCCCTCGGATATTTCATTTTGACAATCTCGGTTATAACGGGAATATATGGGGTGATGCTTGCCATTGTGCAACATAATCTTAAAAAGTTGTTGGCTTACCATAGTATTGAGAATATTGGAATTATTGGGATTGGGATTGGTTTGGGCTGTCTTGGAATTGGCTACAACAATCAAATATTACTCGTTTGTGGTTTTGGCGGCGCATTGTTGCATACGCTTAACCATTCGCTTTTCAAGTCTCTTCTGTTTTACGGTGCCGGGAATGTTTATCAGGCCAGGCACACCATGGACATCGAAGCATTGGGAGGTTTGATCAAACGGATGCCCCGTTCGGCTTTTTTATTTCTTATTGGCTCATTGGCCATTTGTGGTTTCCCTCCATTTAATGGTTTTGTGTCAGAGTTTTTTATTTACAACGGTTTGTTTAAAGGCTTATTGTTTAATAATTTCATGTTTACCCTTTTTGTTCTTTTTGCCATTTTAGGTCTGGTAATTATTGGGGGATTGGCATTACTTTGTTTTACGAAGGCTTTCGGAATTGTATTTTTAGGAACCCCCAGAGAAAAAATACATCATGATGATTTAACCATTGAAAGACCATTAAGGATCGTTCCCATGTATGCCGTTGCCCTGGTAATAATTTTAATTGGAATATTTCCTCTTTTATTTACTCCGTGGCTTCAAAAAATAATTCAGTTATATCAACCCTCATCAGTTTCCCAAACCGGTGCTCAATTGAAAACGTTACTTGATAATTTGACTTTGATCGGTTGGTATTCAATTGGATTTATCGGGGTAACTGCATTATGCTATTTTATAAGGCATTTAATCATATCACGACGCAGTTCGGAAGTTGATGTTACATGGGGGTGTGGCTATACGGGCGAAACCGATAAAATGCAATACACTGCATCTTCGTTCATTCGTACCTATCGTAAACTGGCAGAACCTCTTCTGTCGATAAAAAAAGAGAAGCAAGATGCATCCGGGCTTTACCCTCATCCGATTCGTCAGGTAACCCATCCCGGTGATAAAGTTGAAAATTGGTTAATTGATAAGCCCGTGTCTTTTATCAAAAGGTTTTTAAACCGTTTTGTATTTCTCCAGAATGGGAACATACAGGCCTATATACTTTATGGGTTTGTTTTTGTGGGATTAGCTATTTTATTTCCCTTGATCCTGGATAAAATAGTATTGTTAATGAATTTTTTAAAACAATTATAGCATGATAAGCTTTTTACTCATCCTTTTAACAAGCTTGTTTTTCATGGGAGTGATAGTCCGCACGAAAAGTATAGCTTCGGGACGTAAAGGTCCGGGACTCTTTCAGCCTATGAAAGATATTTTCCGGCTTTGGAAGAAGGGATCGGTTTATAGCAAAACAACCAGCTTTATTTTTCAGCTAGCCCCGACTGCTTATTTTGCATCGGTATTAATGGCAATTTTAATGGTTCCGCATGGAAATAATCCCGGTATAATTTCATTCGATTGCGATTTTGTAATGTTTGCTTATATCCTGGCATTGGGTAAGTTTCTGATGATTGTCGCTGCCCTTGATACCGGCAGTAGTTTTGAAGGGATGGGGGCAAGCAGGGAAGCGCTGTTCTCGATGCTTGTAGAACCGGCATTCTTTATTCTCATGGGTTCATTTACTTTGTTTACCGGACACACCTCATTCCATAGTATTTTCAGTATGTTGCATTATGGCTCCTATGTCTCATACATGTTGGGTGTGTTAGCAACTTTTGTACTTGTGCTGATTGCCATGATTGAAAATAGCCGCATGCCGGTTGACGATCCTAAAACCCATCTTGAGCTGACCATGATCCACGAAGTGATGGTTTTAGATTACAGCGGGTTTGATCTTGGAATTATCATGTATACCACCAATCTGAAATTTGCAATGTATGGTGCCATTATCTCGAACCTTTTTATTAGTGCATTGCCCCTTGAGTTTTCCATACCTTTGTTCTTTGCCATTCAGATCGGATTTGCCATTACGGCAGGGATCATTGAGTCATTTATGGCACGTTTCAGGATGGGGCACAATCCTCAGTTTATTTTCATACTTACTTCGGTATCCCTGCTAATATTCTTTGGGGCATTGATGGTTCTAGAAAAATTTATGTGAAAAATAACTTGTTATGACAGATATATTATTGATGGTATTGGTCATGTCGTTGCTTTATATGAGCATTGCAAACCGTTTGAGTACGTATTTGCGTATTTTGGTTTTACAGGGCTTTATACTTTTCGGCGCAACTTACCTTACTCTTACGAATGTAAATACGGTAAACCTTCTGCTGATCATGCTTGAGACGATTGTTTTTAAGGCGATTGCGGTCCCATGGTTTGTGAATTATGTGATTAAGCGGAATAATATTACCCGTGAAGCAGAGCCCTATTTACCTTATTTCGTTTCATTGATAATTGTTACCCTGATTATTGTTTCAGCTTTTATTTTATCGAGTTATATAATCGATAAGAACATTGATAAAACATACTTTGTAGTAGCATTATCAACTCTTTTTACCGGTTTGTATCTGATTGTTTCCAGAAAGAAGATTATTACCCATGTAATGGGTTACCTTGTTATTGAGAACGGGGTATTTGTGCTTTCACTTGCTGTCGGAAACGAGATGCCTATGTTGGTGAACCTTGGTATCATGCTCGATATTTTTGCCAGTGTGCTTATTCTGGGTATTTTCTTCAACAAAATTGGCGATGTTTTAAAAGATCCGGATGTAAACCTGTTGCGTAACCTTAAAGATTGATACAATGATGATTGGTATTTTTATAATAGGAGCATTCATAATTAGCAGTTGTTTATTCCTTAACCGTAATACGATTGTGAATTATTCTCTGGTAAGCATCTTTGTCGTCTTACTTTTGGGATTAGGCTTTTACGAATTTCGACATATAAATATCAGTGAACTTGTTTTTTTTAAGCCGGATTCACTGGGGTTGCTGCTTTTGCTAGCCCTTTGTATTGTATCCGTACCGGTTCTTTTTCATGGCTACCGTTATATTGAAAAGCATAATGCCGATGAGACTCCTCAGTCCCGCGGATTGTTTTTTGCTGCTATCGTTTTATTGATTTCTGCTTGTGGAATAGCATATCTTTCAAATCACATTGCTGTTACCTGGATTTTTGTGGAAATAACCACATTGAGTGCATCTGCTCTTATTTATCATCATCGCAATATTCGGGCATTGGAAGGGGTGTGGAAGTATGTTTTTATATGTGCAATTAGTATTACCTTTATTTATATTGGCATTCTTTTCCTTAGTTTAGCGCTTAAACAAGCAGGAGTCGATGACATGTCGTTCGATTCGATTCGTCAGAATTACAACAAGCTAAATCTATTTTGGCTAAAGCTTTCTTTTCTTTTTATTTTTACCGGATTTACCGCCAAACTTGGACTAGTACCCATGTATACTGCCGGCATCGATGCCAAAGACAAAGCTCCTGCGCCTGCCGGGGCATTATTAGCCAGCGTGCTTATGAATGTAGGATTTATCAGCATTTATCGCATGTATGCGATTATGGCACATACTCCTTTGCGTGATTGGGCGAATATGATTATAATTATTGCCGCTTTACTCTCGGTTTTTGTAGCATCTGTTTATATGACCCGCATTAAAAACATAAAGCGCATGTTCGCTTATTCGGGGATTGAACACATGGGATTGGTCATGTTGGGACTGGCAGCCGGAGGGGTCGGTGTTTATGCTGCTATTCTGCATGTTGTATTGCATACTCTCATAAAGCCCTCACTCTTTCTACAATACAATCAAATTTATTGGGTTTATCAAAGCAAAAGCATGTACGATGTCGGCAGTTACTTCAAATACAATAAAGCGGGAGCTATTGTAGTTTTGTTTGGCTTTATCTCAGCTTCGGCCATGCCGCCGTCTGGTTTATTCGTGAGTGAGTTCCTTATTTTTCAATCCTTATTCGAGGCTCATTATATCCTAATTCTGCTATCGGTACTTTTACTGTTGACAATGATAATATGGGGTTTCGGATCCAATATTTTCAAATTACTGTTTACTCCGCCCACGAGTATTGATGAAAGCAGAATTCCACGCATAAGTCCGTGGGAATCGCTTCCTCAGTATGTTTTACTGGCGCTGGCCGTATATCTGGCATATAATCCTCATGAAATGTTTGTGACTTTATTACAAGATGCGGTTAAACTTATTCAATAATCAGGCATGAATTACATTTCAATCTATAACAACCAGACAATCGCATTAAACGACATTCCTGTACTCGGCTACAAGGATTTCAGAAATATAAACCTTGAACTGTTATCCGATCAACCTGAACGGCATTGTGTGAGCTATTTCGGATATAAGGACAACGATAAGATTAAGTTGTTTTGTTGCATTGCCGATGATGCCACACACCAAATTTATGTGTCATCTTCTATGGTCGATATGAATACGATTCGACCGTCCTTTTCCGCTCAAAATCATAACTTTGAAAAGTTTGAGAGAGAGATTCATGAAAATTTCGGTATCCCTTATTCTGATCATCCCTGGTTAAAACCCTATAGATATTCTCATAACAGGTATGATGAAAATAAAACAATCGAAAACTATCCTTTCTATAAAGGTCAATGTGAAGAATTACATGAGGTTGGGGTGGGGCCAATTCATGCAGGTATTATTGAACCCGGTCATTTTCGGTTTATTTGCAATGGGGAGCAGATTATGCACCTTGAAATTCAGTTCGGATATCAACATCGGGGAATAGAGCAATTATTCCTCCAAAAGAAGAAATTGTTGGAACGGACAACGCTTGCCGAAAGTATTGCCGGTGATACTACTGTAGGCCATACTACTGCATTCGTTAATCTTTGGGAAAGCTTATGTGGTTATGTGCCAGATCCCTCTTTAGATTATGCGCGTACCTTGGCATTGGAATTGGAACGAATAGCTGTTCATACCGGTGATTTAGCAGCTATTTGCGGTGATATTGCTTATCAGCTTGGAAACGCAGTATTGGGAAGGCTTCGTACTCCGATGATTAACTTTTTTCAGGAGTGGGGCGGCAGTCGTCTGGCGAAAGGGCTGATCCGTGCAGGGAAAATAAATTATCCTTTTAATCAGGAGCATGCGGACAGATTGAATGAGATACTTAAAGCATATGAGCCCGATTTTGGGGAGATAACTGAAAAACTATTCAGACTTCCCAGTGCTTTGTCGCGAATGGAGAAGACCGGTGTTGTAAGCTACAATGAAGTCCTTGAAATTGGAACGGTAGGTATGGCTGCACGCATGAGCGGATTAAAGAGGGATATTCGTACTTCACATCCATATAATCTATATGGCAAAACGATTGTTCATCAGCCTGTTTTGAAGCATCATGGGGATGTTTATTCGAGAGCTCAGATTAGAAAAGAAGAGATAAAGCAATCTATCGGTTACCTGAAGAAATTGATTGCGAATGTACCTGAATTTAATAAGCCGGAAGATGTTTCTTTAACACCGGCAAGCGGGAAGTTTGTCCTCTCGCTTATTGAGGGATGGCGCGGTGAAATCTGCCATTGTGCGATTACTGATGATTCTGGAAATCTGGTAGCTTATAAAATTAAAGACCCGTCCCATCACAATTGGATGGCTTTGGCGCAAGCGGTTCGCAATAATGATATTTCTGATTTTCCCATTTGCAACAAAAGCTTTAATTTTTCCTATAGTGGTCACGATCTATAATAAAATCAAATCATGTTTGACAATTTAAAGATAATGTGGCATCAGGGGAAACAATTTATTCCCGATGTAACAACTGCAAAAGTCCCCGGTATATTCAGGGGAAGGCCGCTAATCTCCATGGCTAATGTTGATGAAACAGTGTTGACAGATTTGTGTCCCACAAAAGCTATTTCCGGTAATCCTGTTTGCATTGATTTGGGCAAATGTACTTTCTGTGGGGAGTGTGCTGTGCAATTTCCGGATAAAATCAGATTTACCAGTGACTATAAATTGTCAACGAACGAACGAGAACGATTAATTATTAAAGAAGGTGATGAAGCGTCTATAATGGTTAACCCCGAGAACGTTCGTAAAGAAATTCATCGGTTATTTGGCGGTTCGCTCAAACTCAGACAGGTTTCTGCCGGAGGTGACGGTAGTTGTGAGTTGGAATTGAATGCAACCAATAATGTGCAGTTTGATGTCAGTCGTTTTGGAATTGATTTTGTGGCTTCGCCACGGCATGCAGATGGAATTGTCATTACCGGCCCCATCTCGGAAAATATGGCCGAGCCATTGGAAATTTGTTATAATGCCATTCCTAATCCTAAGATTATTATTCTTGCGGGCACTGACGCCATTAGTGGAGGAATTTTTACTGGGAGTCCTGCATTAAACCGTTCTTTTCTGGATAACCATCCGGTTGATCTGTATATTCCGGGCAATCCGGTACACCCTTTAACATTCGTTAATGGAGTCCTGAGCTTGCTGAGAAAAGGATGATATAACATTCTATTCTTTATTGTTTCAAATATGATCAATAAAATGAAGAATGCAGCCATCTGAGGATAAATTCGTAGATAGCTGCACTCTTTTAGTATTACGGGTACTCCTAGAATCTAGTTTTTAGGAGTGCCCGTATGAATAACTCGGAAATTTCTGTGACCCTTTAATATTCGAAAATTATTAAGTGTCAGAGAAAAAAGTGTGATGTTTCCACAATTAGCATCACACTTTTTTATTGAAGAATCACCACGCCGTTATATTAAAGTTTCCGGAAGGGAAATGATACAGGATGATTCCATTATCGCCTTTAACCGGTTTGTATTTTTTGTCACTTAGACTCTTATTGTTAATTACAATATTCTTCTTGTTGGGAAGAGCAACCAATCCTGAAGTATTCACCGGAATCTTAATTTGCCAGATCAATTGATTTGCCTCTTTTTTCCAATTACTCAGAATGATGCCGTATGGTGATTCGATACTTGCTTTTGCCCAGGATAGATATTCAATAAACAATGGTTCAAAGCGAATAACTTTGAAACCATATCCTGATGCATCGGGACAAATTCCTGCAATATCTTCATAAAAACATACATCATAGCCTGCCTGCATGGGGTGATCGTGAGATACTGATGCCGCTATCTTCTGATTGTTGGCGTTCGTGGGAAGTGCCTCCCAAAGTGTGGTAGCATCTGCAGAATTCCACATCCATTCGAAGCTATTTTCTCCTTTCTTTGTAAACATATTCCATGCAGCTTGACTGTTACCATTGCGGGCAAGCATACTGCCAATGCGGCTTAGTCCAAATATACCGCAATGCATGAAACTATTCCTTTTCTCTTTCATGTTGCGTACAATCGCATCAGCCACTGCTTTTTTATCCCCTGTGGGAATCAGACCAAAATCTAAAGCCATTGCATCGGCAGTTTGACTTCCGTAAGTTTTTGTTTGGCTATTGTATAGGTTAGCGATTACTTCTTTAGCGATTAACCGCTTTTCTTCAGCATACTTTTGGGCATCATCCGTTTTTCTTAAAATATTAGCTACCTGTTCCATGATGCTTACATCCAAATAATGAAAAGCTGTGGAGGTAAACTCTATTGGAGTATCAATTTTATTATTCCCTTCAGGAGGACACCAATCCCCAAGTCCTTGATAAACGATATGTTTGGTTGTCTTACTGTATTTGTTTGTGCGTGCAGTGTCCTGAGCCAACGAAGTAACATAATCTGTCCACTGCTTCATGTTTGCATAGTAGTCACTCAGTACCTTTTTATTGCCATAGTATACGTAAAGCCACCAGGGAAGCTGTACCTGAGCTGTTCCCCAATCGGGAGAGGCTACTCCGCACAGACGTTTGCCGGGAGCAATCATATAGGGTAAACCTGTCGGTTTTTCCGTGAAGTAAAATGTACTGTTAAAGCGCTCATGGAAAAGTGTCTTTTTTTCTATTATGTTTGCACCGGTGCGAATGTCCTCCAAATAATTTACCCAGAAATTATTCATTTGCAGGTTAAGATTGGCCATTTTTACGTATGCATGAGTATCACCGAGCCATCCGCATTTTTCACGGTTGGGACAATCTGTAGGAATCCCGTGGAGATTACTCAAAACGGTGCGCATAGCCAGTTCGTGAAGTTTGTTAATTTGAGGATCGGAGCATTCAAAGTGACCGGTGTTAGTCAAATCACTATGTACAACAATCAGACTCATTGTTGATAAATCTGGTTTTCCCACTATACCGGAAAGTTCGGCATAACGAAATCCGTGGTAGTCAAATCGGGGAGACCATTGTTCTTTGTCTCCTCCTTTACAAATAAACTCATCTGCGAATATTTTCCCATGATGAATCCATCCCATGGATGCAAAATCCAGACTTCCATCAGCTTTCTTTTCCTCTGCCATGCGAATTGTAAGATGAGTGCCGGCTGGCTGGCGTATGTCTAAATGAGGAATGCCTGCTAAATTCACTCCAAAATCAAAGATCCAATTACCTGCAGCATCCTGCCATATTTTTACAGCTTTCAATACCCTTTGATTCCTTATTGGATTCATTAGTTGAGGGATTAAACGAGGCGGGACATTATCGTTGGCTACTATAGCCTTCTTCCAATCGGTGCAAGGTGTTTCTGACTTGCTCCAGTCTTTCACCTCCTGACGAGCATCATAAAGTTCTCCCAGGTAGATATTTGATTTAATGATAGGACCACTCTTCCAAGTCCAGCTTTCATCGGTCCCCAGTACGTTGCGGGTTCCATCACTATAAAAAATGACCAACTGAAGACGGAGAATTGGATTTCCATAGCTAAATGGTGCTCCTTGCCAGGCGGCATCCTGAGAAAACCATCCTTTGCCCATCATAACGCCAAAACAATTATTCCCTTTTTTTAAGAAGTGAGTTACATCAAAGGTACTATAGAGTGCATATTGCTCATAACTGGTTTGTGCAGGATCAAGGAAGCGAGTAGAATCAACCTTTTGTCCATTCATGTATAGTTCGCTGCAGCATAAGCCACAAAGGTAAATCAATGCCTTAGTTGGAGTGGCATTTTTCTTGTTTGGGTTGAATACCTTACGAAAATAGGGTAGTGGGGCGTTTTTTGTGTCAGTGTAAGTTATCCATTGTGCTTTCCATGATTGATTATTTTGCAAGCCTGTTGAAAAATAAGCAGGTGTACTCCATGAACTTACTTTTCCTGAGTTATCCCCAATGCGTGCACGCCAGTAAGATACGGATGCATCAGAAAAGCTTGATACCTTC
>JAUZOB010000249.1 GCA_030706665.1 Bacteroidota bacterium | reverse complement strand
TGAGCCCTTCGTCATTTGGAAACTTTTTCAGATAATGGGAAATTCCAATCAATGAATTGGCAATACCTCTCATTGTCTTGAGTTTATCGATGTGAGGGGTTGCTTTCACAAGAAACTCTTTCCCTGCCTGTAAATAAGCGTCTTTGGGCGCGAACCGGACCAAATATCCTAAGGACCAGATCGTTCGACCAAAACAATCTTCAGAATTATCTTCCCGATACAATTCCCTTCTGAAATTTAGAAAGTTATTGAATGACCCGTCATCCTTTTGCATATAATTAACAAATTTGAGATACGTAGGGACTAGACGAAGTGCCATCTCATCTTTTCTGAACTGATATGCCATAAGTGCCATCAAAAGAGCTCGGGCATTATCATCAAGGCAATAACCCTCTTTCAGGTTCGGAACTCCGAACTTGGAATGTTGAATAATCCCGGTGTCATCGGTCAATACCTGTATGTGTTTTAAATTGAAATATGGAACACCGGTCATGTCATAATAGGGCTCCGAGGGAGAAGCCCTGCGTTTTAATTTACTTAGTTCTACACAGACTTTAATATATTCCCGACCCATTAGAGGCCATGATGTCTTTTTCCCGTATTCTGCTGCATTATTCCTGAATTTCTGAAGTTCCCGCGGATTTGAAATCAAGGTATTCAGAATTGAGGAAAGTTCTTTATAGTCGTTGAAGTCAAATAATTTACCCCGTTCATGGTCAAGTATTTCTGCTGCGTGCCAATATGGAGTGGATACGACCGCAGCGCCTGTACCCACGGCATAAGCCAGTGTCCCGCTGGTAATTTGAGCTTCGTCCAGGTATGGCGTGATGTAGATATCTGTCGCATAAAGGTATTCGAACAATAACTTTTCATCGACAAATTCATTTCGAAAAAGGATATGATCTTTCAGGTTGTGATTCTCAGCAAGCTTTATGAGTGAATTTCGGTAATCTTCATTGGAATGACGAAGTACATTCGGATGTGTCTTCCCTAAAACAATGTATAATACATTCGGATGTTTACTTACAACATCGGGCAATGCATTGATTACCGTTTCAATCCCTTTGTTGTTGCTTAATAGCCCGAATGTTAATAATACTATTTTGTTTTCAAGATTTAATTTCTTTTTACAGGCCGCTTGGTCGAACTTGTAAACAGGTACCCCGTGTTCAATGATTTTCAATTTGATGATAGGGATACTGTAAATTTTAGAAAGGAAGTCGACTGCTTTGTGGCTCATGACAATGATCCGGTCGGCATGTTCCCCGATAGATTTTATAATAGCTTTTTGTGCAAACGAGGGAGTTTTTAATACACTGTGAAAAGTCACGATGAGTGGAATTTTAAGATTGTTGATAAGAGATAAAATAAAGATTCCACTATCTCCGCCGAAGATTCCGAATTCGTGTTCCAGAATACATACATCTGCCCCGCTTTTATTGATGAATTCAGCTGCTTCCAGATAATCGGGTTGTTCCTGTTGATTGATTACGAATTTTACTTCTTCGGGATAATCATATGTTTGACCATTATCATTTATTGCAACTATAAATATTGAAGAGGGTGCGTTGAAATATTCAACAATTGATTGTCTAAGATTGTATGTAAATGTGGCAATGCCGCATACTCTGGGGGGGTATGTTCCAATACATGCAATTTTCATGTCGCTAATGTTAATAAGTATTTGTTTATTACTCTCACTAAATGTTCAAAAAGATCGCGTTTTTGGATCTGTAAACTCTCTTACGATACTTGTTGATTTTTGTTATGGGGCGGGTAATGAAGAAAGATGATATTGAATCAATCTATTTGATCAATCATGTTTCTCGCTATTAAAAGGAGGTTGATAAACTTATTTAACGACCAATTTCTTTTACCCTTGAGGATGGGTTCGACTACCGTTTCTCTACCTATAGGATAAAAGAAGGGTAAACCAATGGTAAAGGAAGGGTAGACCAACTAAGGCGCTGCTATGGCTGTGCTTGTCTTATTCTGAAATCAGTGTAGTAAAATCAATGGGTAGAACTACATTTTTAATACATAAAAATCGAATTCAAGGTGATTAATTGATTTAATATTATTTGGTTAAATAAATAATGTTTTTTAAATTTATAAAATTATAATCCATATTATAAAAATAAGATAGGGATATTAGCCTTGTCTTTATGCTTTTTATGACAATATTCAAAACACGATACAATTCATGAAGTTTAATGGAATTGGTTGGGAAATGAGTATTTGAATATGAATCATTTTTTTAGTACCCGGAAGAATAAAACAGTAAACATGGAAGAGTCAAACAATGTA
The DNA here is from genome assembly GCA_030706665.1 of Bacteroidota bacterium. Taxonomy (GTDB): domain Bacteria; phylum Bacteroidota; class Bacteroidia; order Bacteroidales; family Prolixibacteraceae; genus JAUZOB01. Next base: position 2,893 of record JAUZOB010000249.1, on the reverse strand, counting down.
AAGTCAACTGGTTCTGGATGGAAAAAGTCTAAGAATTTTATTTATTGGATCTTAGGAGGAATCATTATTGTTTTCCTGGCAATATCATACATGCCTACCCAACGGGGTGGATTTCATCTTTTTGCAGAGCCGGTCCAAACTTATTGGAATGATGTGAAAAATAATATGCTTCGGAATCACGATGTTGAAGAGATTGAAGTTGTAAATAAAAAAACAATTCACATCTATTTGAAAAAATCAAGTTATCAAAAATATGCAGATAGATTTCCCGGTGGAATTTCATCTCCTTCAAAAGGCGGACCCCAATTTTCTTTTGAGATTGCCTCTTTGGACGTTTTTAATTCTGAATTGGATAAGAAGCTATCTGAGTTTTAGCGATAAAGATAAGGTCCTTGTGACTTATATAAATACAATTGGAGGTATTAATAATTTTATGTGGCGTATTCTTATTCTGAGTTTAATCTATTTTATTCCGTCGATAATCGGAAGAAGGAATAGGGATCGTAAAGCTATTTTCCTTGTAAATCTATTTTTAGGATGGACGGGTATCGGATGGATTGCAACTTTCATCTGGGCCGTATTTAAGAAGTAGATTCGATTGTTTTAATCATAAAAAAGTACTACTAAAATTTGGGTTACAACATAGATGCTTCCTTTTTACTCTCCAATTAGTTTCAGAAACTCGTCTTCGGAGAGAATAGGGATATTCAGGTCAACTACTTTCTGCATTTTACTTGGGCCGATGTTTTCTCCGGCCAGCAGATAACTGGTGTTCTTCGAGATTGAACTGACATTTTTTCCTCCGTGTTTCTCAATGAGAGCTTTCAATTCGTCGCGCGAGTGTTTGGCAAAGGTTCCGGAGATGATGATCGACAATCCTTTTAATTTGTCGGATTGTGATTCTGATGATATCTTGACTGATTCAAATTGAATTCCCTGCGAGCGCAGATGTTCAATGATCTCAATGTGGGCAGGATTATTGAAATATTCCAAGATACTGTTGGCGATCTTGTCACCGATTTCTCCAATAGAGATAAGTGTCTCGTATGACGCTTCGCGAATAGCATCGATTGATCCCATTGCCGAAGCTAATTTCTTGGCGACTGTTTCCCCAACGAATCGAATTCCAAGAGCAAACAATACCCGTTCGAAAGGAACGTTTTTGGAATCATCAAGACTCTTTAGAATGCGTTCTGCTGATTTTTCTCCCATTCTTTCTAATGGAACCAATTGTTCCTTTTCCAATTTGTACAAATCAGCCGCATCATGGATTAATCTCTGATCGAATAGCAGATCGACGGTTTCTTCTCCCAATCCGTCGATGTTCATTGCTTTTCGGCTGATAAAATGCTCAATCCGACCTTTGATTTGAGGAGGGCATCCCGTGTCGTTTGGACAGTAGTAAGCGGCTTCTCCTTCGCTTCGGACAAGCGGAGTTTTGCATTCCGGACATTCGGGAATAAATGTGACTTTGGTTGCATCAGACTGTCGCTGAGAAAAGTCGACTCCTATAATCTTAGGAATGATTTCGCCTCCTTTTTCCACATAGAGCATGTCGTTGTTATGCAGATCCAGTCCTTGAATAATGTCCGAATTGTGTAGAGATGCACGTTTCACAGTTGTCCCGGCCAGTTGTACAGGTTCGAGGTTAGCCACAGGGGTAACCGCACCGGTACGGCCTACCTGATAATCAATACTGATAAGTCGTGTAACGACTCTTTCGGCTTTGAATTTGTAAGCAATGGCCCAACGTGGAGACTTTGCCGTAAAACCTAATTCTTGTTGGAGTGGGAGTGAGTTTACTTTTAGAACAACACCATCAGTTGCCACTGGCAGGTTTTTTCGATCGATATCCCATTTTTTCAGGAATACAAAGACCTCTTCGAGCTTTGTGCATTTCTGCATGTGCTCCGATATCTTGAATCCCCATTCCCGGGCTTTCTGCAGATTATCGTAATGAGTATCATAGGGCAGATTATCTCCGAGAAGGAAATAGAAATAGGCGTCTAATTTTCGGGAAGCAACGATGGATGAATTCTGAAGTTTTAACGTACCTGCTGCTGCATTTCGGGGATTGGCAAATAACGCTTCTCCGTTTTTTTCTCTTTGTTGATTGATCTCTTCGAAGACACTGAATGGTAATAAGATCTCACCACGAATCTCAAATTCAGGAGGATAATTATTTCCTCGAAGCACCAAAGGGATACTTCGGATTGTTTTAATATTTTCAGTAACGTCGTCTCCTTTTTCACCGTCTCCACGTGTCACGGCGCGTACCAGGCGCCCCTGTTCATAGGTCAGGCTGATGGAGGTTCCGTCATATTTCAGTTCGCAAACGTATTCAAACGGGGTAGAAGTCAGCTTGCGAATTCGCTGATCGAAATCTGCAACTTCTCCTTCAGAATAGGAATTGGATAAGGATAACATTGGGTATTTGTGTGCGACTTGAACAAACTCCCGGTTGATGTCGCTCCCCACTCGTTGTGTCGGAGAGTTAGAATCGGAGAATTCAGGATTTTCGGCTTCAAGCTGCATCAATTCGCGCATTCGCATGTCGAAGTCAAAATCACTGATAACAGGGGCATTGAGCACATAATAACGATAGTTGTGCTCTTCCAGCTCATGGCGCAAGGTTGCGATGCGTTTTTTGATTTGATTCTTATCCATATTCTATATTTCGGAGATAACAAAGTTAGAAAATCAAATGACTCAAGAAAAATAAAGAGTTCAAGAGCGAGAGAATAAAATTAATGTTTCTATTTTTATGGAAAATTATTACACCAATCCGGATTGTTTCCTCGATTCTTCTGACTAATTAACTCAATGAATGCAGGCTGCTGAAAAGATATTGATAGGACAATTGAAAGAAGGCAATGAATCTGCTTACAGGTTT
>JAUZOB010000248.1 GCA_030706665.1 Bacteroidota bacterium | reverse complement strand
TTAACGAAGTCGATAGATTCTGATGATGAATCAGGTAATCAAATGTCTTTGTTCTGATGATAAAAAGTATTTATCTTATCGGTTATATGGGGAGCGGGAAGACTACGCTGGGGCGAAAACTTGCCAACCGGTTAGGGTATTCATTTATCGATCTTGACAAATTTATCGAAGAGAAATACTTTCGTTCTATTCCTCAGATCTTTGAAGAAGAGGGAGAGTGCGGTTTTAGAGAAAAAGAGCATAAAGCACTTGAAGAAATTGCGAGTTTCAGTAATGTCGTAGTTGCAACAGGCGGAGGTGCTCCCTGCTTTTATAACAATATTGAGATCATGAATCAGAATGGTGCAACACTCTTTATTGATGTTGATGCCGGAATGCTGGCTTCTCGTTTGAAACACTCAAAAGGGGAACGCCCTTTGGTGAAAGATAAGAGCCCTGATGAATTATTGGAATTCATTTGTCAGGCTTTAGAACAACGACGTCCGTATTATGAACAGGCACTTTATTGTGCCCGGGGAGGAAATCTGACGGTTGATGATTTATTGAAAATTCTTGAAACTCCTCAGAGAGAACAGGAATCAACGAAATGAATATAAACGTAACAAATAAGGTGTCTCCGGAGCCCCTCATTAACGAAGCTACCGGAAATCATCGTTTTTACCCTGATGTTATAAGAGCAATTGCATGCCTGATTGTCGTTTTCCTTCATGCTTCAGGAGCCTTTCTGCTTGAATGGGGAGGAATTGCGCAGAAAGACTGGATGGTCGCCAATGTTATAGACTCTATGGCCAGAATCTGTGTCCCTTTTTTTGTTATGCTCAGCGGAGCTTTAATCCTCCACAAACAAGAATCTTACCATAAGTTTTTTAAGAAGAGGGCATCCCGACTTCTGATCCCATTTATCTTCTGGCCTTTATTTTATTTGGGATGGAGAATCTTATATCAGAAAGAAGCTTTATCGATTGGCGAAGCAATAATCAGTCTGTTTGACGGCTCAGTTTACTATCATCTTTGGTATCTTTATATGATTATCGGACTCTACGCAATTGCGCCGCTTTTAAGAAAGCTGCTGGCGGTGACGAGTAAACTTGATATTCGCTATTTTCTGGGACTATGGATACTGTTCAGTTCCCTGATTCCGACTATTCAATTCTTTTTACAGGTCATCTATAAAAATCAGATAGATTCGGCATTTGACCTTCCTTTTGCAACCGGTTTCATAGGTTATTTCATATTAGGAGATTATTTGCGCAAGATAGAGTTATCGGCAAAACAGGTTAAGGTGGCTTGGTGCCTCTTTGTTGTCGGAAGTCTCATGACCTGTATCGGAACTTATATCTTAACACTTAGTATTAATGACTTTGAGGAATATCTTTATAATTACTGCTCGCCAACCGTAATTATACAATCTGTTTCGGCCTATCTGCTTCTAAAATACTATGCTGGAAAAAGTGAAAACAGGATCGGCTCCAGGAGTAAGAAGATAATATCCCGTATCGGTCAGGTGAGTCTTGGGGTTTATCTGATCCATCCCATATTTCTGGACCTTCTATTTAAAGCGAAATCCATATTTTCGATATCCCCGGTGCTCAAACATCCTGCATTATTTATTCCGCTCAGCTCTCTTATCGGGTTTATATTTTCCGTTACAGCTTGCATCCTTATCTCAAAAACTCCTTTCTTGTATCGCTGTATTAACAATCGGCGATCGTAGGATGATAATCAATATCCATGTAGTGTGTTAGCAAAAACTATCTATTTTTACAACATAAGGAAATAGAAATAAATCCCGTTTGAGTCGGCGAGTATTCTATCGAAAGATTAGATGAACAGAGCATATCCGAAATTGATCCTTAAAAAGTATCTTGCCTGCATATTTTTGCTGGTATTCCTTTATCCGTTTGTTGTAAAGGAAGTACATGATATTGTTCATCGCAATGACTTCCATTTTCATTCCGGATCTTCAAAAACTTTCCACAATCCGGAACATCATTGTGCAGTATGTAATTATGAAATTCAATATACAGAGAGTTTACCAGCTCAACCTGTAGTTTCTACTATTTTTACATTTTGTGGTAAACTTGTTCATCCATATGCAAAAGTTCTGTATGTATCTTCTAAAAACAGCATTCTTTTGCGTGGACCGCCTACCTTTCTTTTTATCTGATGTTAAATAACCTCTTTTCAGAATCAACAAATTATCCCTATTTCAGTACTCTTATCTGCTTTTGCTTTATTGATATGAATAAAATGCTAAAAAAGAGAGTGTAATAAGGATTGGAATGCATATGAGGCAGATTGATCTGAAATTATAAAATGTATCAGGGTTTCCGGGAATATTTTTAGGATGAGGATTTTAAAATCCCTATTCCTGTAATCGTTTACAGTCTTTTGGCGTGGTACTAAAGGTACTGAAAAATGATCTTGAAGGAAAAGGTGTGCCCGGAATAAAGCCGGTTTGTTATCCATAGTCTTGAATAAGCCTCCTCCCTGAATTATTAGCAAACATTTTCTCAATCTATTTATGATGAAAAAATTTATTTTAATTCTCAATATACTGTATTCTGTTTTTTTATGGATCACACCCCTGAATTCTTTTGCAGAAAAGAAAAAAATTACATTGTCGGGAAGGATTATCGATCAGAAAACAAATGAGCCAATAGAGGGGGTGAGTATTTATATTCCGGAACTCTCGACAGGTACTATATCGGGGAATGACGGATCATTTAAAATTGAAAAACTTCCCCCGATCAATGTATTAATTCAGATGAGTTGTATTGGTTATAAATCTAAAATCGAAAAGGTTGATCTTTCCTCTCAAAAAAAACTAGATATCTCCTTAGAGCAGGCAATCATTGAGATGAACAAAGTTGTAGTGACCGGCATGTCGCAATTGAGCACTTATAATAAAGCGCCGGCAGCCTTGACTTTGATCTCAAAAGAACAATTACAAGAGCGGCCTGCAACCAATTTGATTGATGCGATTGCCAATCAACCTGGGATATCACAAATTACCACGGGAGGCAGTATCTCAAAACCGGTCATTCGTGGAATGGGATACAATCGGGTGATTGTAATCAACGACGGAATAAGACAGGAAGGTCAGCAATGGGGCGATGAACATGGCATTGAGATTGATGAGAATGCCGTTAATCATGTTGAAATACTAAAAGGCCCGGCCAGTCTTTCTTTCGGTTCAGATGCACTGGCCGGGGTTATTAATCTGATCCCGGATGCTGTACTTCCTTCCGGTTCTGTTAAAGGGAACCTGATCGGCAATTATCAGACAAATAATGGGTTGATAGGAGGATCATTGGATGTGGCAGGAAATAATGATGGATTTAATTGGTCTTTACGGGAGAGTGTGAAACAAGCTCATGCATATCAGAATAGAAATGACGGATATGTTTATGGATCCGGATTCAAAGAAAGCAGCCTCTCCGGATCACTCGGACTAAACCGGATGTGGGGATATTCCCGTTTGATATTTTCCATCTATCATTTGAAACCGGGAATTGTCGAAGGCGAAAGAGACAGTCTTACCGGAAAGTTTGTAAAAGAATTTGCTCCTGATCAGATTACTGTCGGTAGCCAGCTGGTTACTCCTGCCGAATTAAAATCTTATTCAATCGGCATCCCTTACCAACAGATTCATCACTACAAGCTGGGATGGATTAGTAATGTGCTCATCGGGAGCAACAGTCTGAAGACAATCTTCGGGTATCAACAAAACCAGCGACAGGAATATGCGAATGTTTTGAACCCTTCGAAATATGGCCTTTATTTTAAGCTTCATACTTTCACATACGATACCCGTTGGGCATTCCCTCATGAAGGGCTGATTATTACAACCATGGGAATTAACGGAATGTTTCAAGCCTCGAAGAATGAAGGATCTGAATTTATCGTTCCGGAATACCGGTTGTTTGATTTTGGAACCTATTTGATATCACAAGTAAATTGGGATAAATTCGGACTGAACGGAGGAATCCGTTATGACCGGAGGACAATCAATTCATCGGATTTGTATGTCAATCAGCAGGGTGAGAAAACGGTAGTAGCAGATCCAGATGTCGTGAAAAGATTCAGCCGGTTCAATTCTTCCTTTTCAAATGTGACAGGGAGTATCGGATGTACATATCAGTTCTCTGATGCACTGAACACAAAACTAAATATCTCCAAAGGATTTCGGGCACCCAATATTGCGGAATTAGGAGCTAACGGGGTTCATGAAGGAACTATGAGATATGAGATCGGAAATCCTTCAATGAAAGCGGAAAACAGTCTTCAGGTCGATTATGGACTTCGTTATTCATCTTACCATGTCTCTGCCGAGATAAGCTGTTTCTATAATCAGGTTAATCATTTCATTTATGCAAAAAAGCTGGAGACTATTTCGGGGAAAGATTCCATTATTGATCGTGAGAATAATTTTCCTGCCTTTAAATTTACTCAGGGAAATGCCAGATTATACGGATGTGAAATTTCTGTCGACATCCACCCTCACCCGTTAGATTGGCTTCATTTTGAAAACTCCTTTTCTTTTGTACGGGCTATTCAGAAGAATGCAACAGATTCTACCAGAAATCTGCCATTTATGCCTGCTCCTAAATTGACATCAGAGTTGAAAGCAACGTCCCTGAAATTATCAAAACAGTTCAATGATATGTTTTTCTCCGTGGGCATAGAGCAATATTTTAAACAAACCAAAATATTTTCAGCTTATGGAACCGAAATACCAACTTCCGGATATGCCTTGGTAAACTTGGGATTAGGCGGCGATTGGATCTCAAATAAAAAGAAAGTCTGTACTTTGGTCCTTAATGTCCAGAATCTCACCGATGTTGTCTGGCAGAGTCATCTGAGTCGTTTGAAATATGCTCCGGTAAATTATGCAACAGGAAACCGTGGTGTATTCAATATGGGTAGAAACATTAGTTTAAAGCTATTGATCCCTATTGACATCAAATAAGGATGAAACAGGAAAAAATCAGTACCTCTTCTCAGAGCATTTATGGATTGATTAAGGATCACAATCAGTTCTAATTTTTGCAAACAGAGGTTAATGTTTCTATTTCCAGAATAATACAAAGCAGGATGTGCCGATTTATTAATCCGTACATCCTACTTTGTATTGTTATAAATGGAATCGGAACCATCAATAAGGGTGATTTGTGTTAGTCAGGAATTGGCAATCATGTTCAATGACG
>JAUZOB010000247.1 GCA_030706665.1 Bacteroidota bacterium | reverse complement strand
TAAGTGTAGCACGGGAGGAGCGACTCGAACGCCCGACACCTGGTTTTGGAGACCAGTGCTCTACCAACTGAGCTACACCCGTGTAAAAGATCGTTGCGGAGAGAGAGGGATTCGAACCCCCGGTACCTCGCAGTACAACGGTTTTCAAGACCGCCGCAATCGACCACTCTGCCATCTCTCCGGGGGCAAAAGTAGGACAAATATCTACATCTCCAAAGCATCAGAAAAAAAAATTATCCTTTTTTTGTAAAAAAAAGTGCTAAACCCTTTGTTTTTATTGGAAAGTTTCAGAATTTAGTAAAGAAATATGATTAAACACGTTTAATCACAGTATTATAACGCTATTTTTAGCATATTAAAATAAATAATCAATTATCTAACGTCTTGAATATCAACCTTGATTTTAAGATTAAAACTAAAAAGCACTGATTATGAATAAGGCACAATTAATTGATGCAATTGCAGCAGAAGCAGGCCTGACTAAGGCTGATGCAAAAAAAGCACTTGATGCTCTCGTAAAATCAACCACTGATGCGTTGAAGAATGGCGATCGTGTTGCTCTTATCGGTTTTGGAACTTTTGCAGTTTCTACCCGCACAGAGCGTAGTGGAAGAAATCCTCAGACAGGAAAAGAAATCACTATTCCTGCTAAAAAAGTGGTTAAATTCAAACCTGGTTCTGAATTAAACGACAGCGTTCAATAAGTTTATTTTTTTACTCAAGAAAATGGGGAGATCTATTGACTGGAACTCCCCATTTTTTTATTATTGAAGGCTGAAAAAATAGTCCTAATAAGATGATGGAAGAACAATTAATAGAATATTTTTCTCAATTCCTTACCCCGGAACGGGTGACCCGAATGCTTCAGGTACTTGATAATCGGACCAAATATCTGACAGTTGTATTAGAAGATGTATTTCAACCACAAAATGCCAGTGCCGTACTAAGAACCTGTGAATGCTTTGGCATTCAAGACATTCACATCATAGAGGATAGAAACGATTTTATTGTCGATCCAAATATTGCAATGGGTGCATCCAAATGGCTTTCAATGCATCATTATAATAGTCCTCAAGCCACTACTCGAGAAGCGCTACTTGGATTAAAAGAAAACGGATATAGAATTGTTGCCACAACCCCACACGAGGGAGATACGACATTGGAAGAATTTGACCTTGAAAAAGGGAAAGCAGCATTAATCTTTGGCACTGAACTTACAGGGATATCAGATCAAGCCTGTGAGTTAGCCGATGAATTCTTAAAAATTCCCATGCACGGTTTTACCGAAAGTTTTAACATTTCAAATTCCGTTGCAATTATTCTTCACCATTTATCATATCGCCTTAGCGTAAGTAAGATAAATTATAGGTTAACACAAAAAGAAAGACAAGCTATTCTTTTAGAATGGCTTAGGGGAAGTATAAAATCAAGTGATCTGTTAGAAAAGAATTTTTTTAATAAACTTAATCACAGAATTTCGTAAACACCATTTTAATACAATTCTTTTTATATATTTATGAAGAAAATAGAAACATATGAATTGTCTGATTGTTGATGATGATATTATTTGCAGGTCAATCTTAGAAAAATTTGTTGAAAGGATAGATTTCATCGAAAAGGTTACTTCCTGTTCCGGAGCAATCGAAGCAATTCAGATTCTGGAACAACGGGAGGAAAAAATAGATCTCCTTTTCCTGGATATCGAAATGCCTGAGATGAGTGGAGTCGACTTGATGAAAGTTTTAAAGGATAGTCGGCCGCAAATCATCGTCGTATCAGCAAAAGAAAAATATGCCATAGAAGCTTATGAATTCGATGTAACCGATTATCTGCTAAAACCGGTTACCTTCGTCCGCTTCTACAAAGCCATAGACAAAGCGTATCAAAGATATAAAGCTCAGCTTTCAGAGAATAATCCTGAGACCAATGAAGACTTCTATGTACGGCACAACAATGCCTATGTAAAGGTCAAATACAATGATATTCTTTGGATTGAAGCATTAGAAAATTATATTGTCTTAAACACCTTCAGAGAGAAGTATACAGTTCATCATACATTAAAAGCTGTTATCGATAAACTACCGGCCGGCAAGTTCTTTCGAGTTCATCGATCCTACGTAGTAAATCTAAGTAAGATTAGCATGATTACCGGTACAGAATTAATGGTTGAGACTGCCGAAGGACCGGTAGCCCTATCATTAGGCAAAGCCTATCGTGACAAACTACTCAATGCGATCAATGTGTTATCAAGATAACAATCAATCAGCTTATTGAAACGGCCGAACGATAAATCGTTCGGCCGTTTTTATTATAACTTCGTTACAATTATTCTTATCATACAGTTAGGACAATTCTTTTTGTTCAGAGGAATAAACAATTCTTCAGAAAGAAATAAAACAGTTTATTCCTTTTTTATGCTCCTATAAGTTATTTTCACACAAAAATCCAGGAAAACAATCTTATTATCATGAAAGAAGATTTCAATTATCAAACAGAGCAATTTGCCGACATTCGGATACTGCGCTATCAGGTTCCAGAATTCGATGACCTGGAACTAGATCAGAAAATATTGATTTACTATTTATCCCAAGCAGCACTGTGTGGACGTGATATACTCTGGGACCAAAACAATCGATGGAATTTAAGAATCAGAAAAGTTCTCGAAACTATTTATCTTACATATGCCGGAGATCGAAAAAATTCAAGATTTAATGATTTTATGGTTTATCTCAAAAGGGTTTGGTTCTCAAACGGAATACACCATCACTATTCAACTGAGAAACTTGTTCCTGATTTCGACCTCTCCTATTTCAAACATCTCATCGATCTTAGCGACTGGTCTGATTATCCCGAGAATCTTTTATTTCCGGAAATCATTGCAGCTATAAGAGAGATCTTATTCAATCCCGAAGCCGAATCGAAAAGAGTCTGTCTGGATCAGGATAAAGACCTTCTTGTTTCTTCTGCATCAAACTATTACCAGGACGTTACGCAGAAGGAAGCGGAGGGATTCTACCAGGCAAAACAAATTGAAGATAATAACACTCCCCCTTCCTGGGGGCTCAATTCCAGACTGGTAAAAGAAGATGGCATTTTGTCTGAAAAAGTAGCAAAGGAAGGAGGCCTCTATACTCAAGCCATCGAAAAAATCGTATTCTGGCTTGAAAAAGCAGTCCCTTATGCCGAAAACGAAACACAGCAGCAGGTAATTGAAAAACTAATCAGTTATTATCGTACAGGAGACTTAAAAACGTTTGATGAATATTCTATCCTTTGGGCAAAGGATACGGAAAGCCACATTGATTTTGTAAATGGATTTATAGAGGTTTACGGTGATCCACTGGGCATTAAAGCCTCTTGGGAATCACTGGTAAATTTCAAAGATGAGGAAGCTTCTATAAGGACCTCCATTATAAGCAAGCATGCACAATGGTTCGAAGACCATTCTCCTGTTTCGCCTGCATTTAAAAAGAAAGAAGTTAAGGGCGTTTCTGCTAAAGTTATTAATGCCGCTATGCTGGGAGGTGATTGTCATCCTGCCACTCCGATAGGGATTAACCTTCCCAATGCCGACTGGATCCGAAAAGTTCACGGATCAAAATCCGTAACCCTCGAGAACATAACATACGCCTATTATATGTCCTCTTTAAGTAGTGGACAATTGGAGGAGTTTTCAGCATCGGGAGAAGAAATTAAACGTGCACACGATTATGGGTATCTGTCCTCTAACATGCATACTGACCTGCATGAATGCCTGGGACACGGTTCCGGACAGCTATTACCCGGAGTTAGCCCTGATGCATTGAAAAACTATGGATCGACACTCGAAGAGACTCGTGCAGATCTTTTTGCACTCTACTTTATAGCCGATCCTAAAATGCAAGAATTAGGACTTATCCCTTGCGAGGAAGCTGCATGGGCTGAATTTGATGCTTATATCAGAAATGCTCTTCTGGTTCAACTTGCACGAATAGAGCCAGGACGAAACCTTGAAGAATCGCATATGCGAAATCGGCAGCTCATTGCCGCATGGGTTTATGAATCTGGAAAAGAAGATAACGTCATCGAGCGACTTACCCACAACGATAAGACCTATTTTAAGATTAACGACAATCATAAATTGAGAGAGTTATTCGGAAAACTTCTTGCAGTGATCCAAAGAATCAAATCCGAAGGAGATTATGCTGCCGGACGCGAATTAGTAGAAAAATATGCGGTTAAAATTGATCCGAAATTACACAATGAAGTTCTCGGAAGATTCAAGAAACTAAATCTGGCTCCATATGCCGGCTTTATAAATCCCGAATATCACCCTGTGTATTTAAAACAAGAACTTGTAAATGTAGAGATCACCTATCCCGATGATTTCACAAAACAAATGCTGGAATATTCAAAGCATTATGGTTTCTTACCTCTGATAAACGAATAGAAAGCTTCCAAAGGCAACTTGTAAATAAATTGCATTCAAAATCTCTTTCTAAAGAGATTAATACAATCGCTCAACCACGATGTTTTTAAACATCTGTGTTTGAGCGATTGTATTTAAACAAAACAATAAAATTTCTCCTACTTTTGAATAATACAAACAAGAAGAACCTTATAAGCAATAAGAATATCTGCTTAAGAGGGAGAAGAATTCAAAATGCAATCTCGCCAATCGATCGATTAACGAATAGAATAATAGTAAAAAGGACTTAATGATCATGTTCTAATTTTCCAATAAAATGAAAAGACTATTTCTCCTAGTGATTTTATGCTATTGTTTACTGAACACTTCAAGTGCACATCAAACAACAAAGAAGAAAATACACAGCAATTATGACATTGCCGCTTTTGTATGGCCGGCATATCAGCCCGAACAAAGATTTAATGATATCGGAGTATTCCCTGACGGCAAAGGAGAATGGGAAGCTATATATAAAGCAAAGCCCAAATTCGAAGGTCATCAACAACCCAACATCCCTCTTTGGGGGTATGAAAATGAAGCAGATCCTAAAGTAATGGAGAAAAAGATAGAGGCGGCTTCTTCTCATGGAGTCAATGTCTTTATTTACGACTGGTACTGGTATGATGGGAAACCATTTCTTGAAAATGCACTGAACAATGGTTTTTTAAAAGCGCCGAATCGCAATAAGATGAAATTTTATCTTATGTGGGCCAATCATGATCATTGCAGTTATCTCGATCCCTCAAATCCTGACAAATCAAAGATTTACTGGAGAGGTGCTGT
>JAUZOB010000246.1 GCA_030706665.1 Bacteroidota bacterium | reverse complement strand
GTTCATTTTTAACCTCTCATAAGAGAAAAACAATAGCAATACTGAAGCAATTACCCCTTGTAAAAGACCCGACTACACTGAATATTCCTCAATGATATCAAAAGGATATTTGTTTTCGCAGAGAAATGTTTATTAAAGATATCAAAAAATAAAATCGTCTTTTATTATATAAAATGACTAGCTCAAGAAACAATTCATAAAAAATAATTATTTTTGTGTCAGAAATATTAAACCTCTTTAATTTTATTGAATCTACATAAAAAGTACATTCATCTAAATACTAAACATATTCTTGCAGCAGAAAACCGCCAATTTTCCACACCACAAGAATTATGGTATAGACACCTATTGCGTGGGCTGTACATATATTTTGTGGTGTGGGCGTCTGGCGGTGCCTCTGATGCATAATATTATGCTACAGTTCCATGCTTTTTTGAAGACCAGTAATTAGACTACTAACAATTCTGACCTGGAAAAAAGTATAAGAATGATTCATAAAGAGAAAAGAAAGTATCTCTGCTATCCTGAAATTGTCGGAGTATTAATCGGCTGTCCATTTGTCACTCCTCACCAAGACTGCCCATTTGAAAAATATCGTGAAAAATTGGATAAAACTTCTCCTATCGCATTATTAGCAAGTTTAGACGAACAAGAACTAGAAGCTTTAAGCAGGCATCACTCTGTCTGTCATTTTAATCGTCGCCAAAAAATGTGGGAGGGATACTACAAAAAGAAATAGCTTATTAAGAATATAACCTTCTATTGTCTTCCGAACAGGTGATACGCAACCATCCTGCTTTCAAAAAACGTGGGAATAACCAAGATTCTCTTTGATGCAATGTAGCACATATCTGCAGATTGAATTTTCCGGGCACTCTGATCAAGCAAGATCTTCTTCTCATTTATACTTACAGCTTGTACTTTCCATTCCCCATCGGCTACCACGAACAGTTTATCATTGAGAACAATCAGACCGTCAACAGTTGCTTCAATCAACACTTCTGTTTTGCTTCCATATCAACCCTTTTCTTAAATTGGGTGAAGTAATAAGAACAATCAGCATTAAACTAATAAATACAAGAAAAGCCGTAATAATATAATTAGTTCCAACTGTGAGAGAAAAGAACGGTATCTGTTTCAGCTTATCCATATACACAATTGACATCAGCACAATGAAGTTGTTTATTGCATGACCCAGGATACAGACCAACAGTGAGCGGGTAGCAACCATTAGCCATCCCAGAAATAATCCTAACACGAATGTTGATGGAAATTGCCATGGATTTAAATGAAACAAGGCAAACATTAAAGCAGAAATAACAATTGCTTTTACATTCGAATAATTGCGCATAAATCCATGCATTATTATTCCCCGGAAAATCGATTCTTCCACAATCGGAGCAATAATCACTACCTTGAGCAATGAAGTCCAAATATTTCCTTTGGGATCAACTGCTTTTCCAAACATTTCCCAAAACCATCCCGGAGCAGGCAGCACTTTTGACAATGCAATATTTACAATATCAATATAGAACTGTTCTCCCAAGAGAAAAATAAAAATGAGAATTGGAAGGAATAGATTGAACTTTTTTAAAGGAAATACTTCTTTGAAGGTATGATGCGTCTGTTTAAATCCATAAATGAGAATAAATATAGTAGACCCAAAACTGACGAACCAGCGATATGGCTTGTAGTACAAGAATTCTGTATCATAAAGATAGTCGTAAATGGCGAGAGGAAAATCAAATAAAGTTTGAATGAAGATGTAAAGCACTACCAAATTGATTGCTTGTAACACTCGGGGATAATGATTTGCATAATTCTTTTCCACAATAATAACTCTTTTAGAATTTTCACTACTAAATTAACACCTTGAACGTTGAAAACATCATAAGAAAAGGTTAATTTTTAAAAGGACTTCTCTAATCCACAATACAAAATTTGGTAAATATTATGAAACACAAAGCATTGTAATAATAATTCACTCCTTTATCTTGTTTTAGGAGAAGAATTGTTACCCTGATGCCCGGTAAAAGCTCTACTTACTGTTTCGGATCAACAGGTAGTAGAACTCAATCATTTTCTTATAATCTGCAATATAAATCCGTTCGTTATTCCCATGAATCCGCTCCATATCTTTATTTCCCATTTGATAAGGAGCAAAACGATAAATATTATCCGACACCCCTGCATAACTCCGGCTATCCGAGAGGGCAAGCATCAGGGCTGGCATCACAAGCGTATTATCAAAAGTTTGCCGAATCGTTCGATGTATCAGATCAAATGCATCGGTATTAACCGGAGATACAGGAGATGCACTTCCACCCTTCCCGATCAAACGAGCAGAGACCCGATGATCATGAATACTCCTTCGCACTCTGTCAAGGATCAAACCGGGAGTATCTCCCGGAAGAAGCCTGAAGTTAATTACTGCCCTGGCACTAACAGGAAGCATGTTTTCTTTTTCACCCGACTGAAAGATTGTCGGGGCTGCTGTCGTAGAAACCAATGCATTGCCTGACGGAGTTTTTTTATAGATTCGAATAATCAAAGGATCAAATATCCATCTGTTTGCAAAGAGAATCCGTGCAGGCCAAGGGACTTCCGGGCCAAGATAATTCAGAAAATCATTTACCGGTTTCGCTATCATCGAATGAGGCGCCTTCCGAAGTACCCTGTTTATTGCCTGATCCAGAATCGTAATCGCAGTCATTTTGGGAGGCGTAGATGCATGCCCGCCTTCAGCTTTACAGCTCAATTCAACTGATGCATAGCCCTTCTCTGATGTTCCGATCAGAGCCACAGGTTTAGAAACCAAAGGAACCATTCCATGGGTTACAACCAGTCCTTCATCCAATACCAACTCTGCTTTTACTCTCTCTTCTTTTAGCCACCTGGCCATTTTCCGGGCTCCGTTACCTCCAATCTCCTCATCATTTCCGAAAGCAAGTATAATCGTACGATTCGGAGTGTACCCTTCTTTCAGCAGCATTTCAACAGCCTCCATGATCGAAATCATACTCCCTTTGTTATCCAGAGTCCCTCTTCCCCACAAGCATGAGCCATCGTTATATCCTGAGAATGGGGCATACTTCCAGGCTCGCGAATCTACCGGGACTACATCCTGATGGGCCAAAAGAAGGATCGGAGCCAAAGATGAATTCTTACCTTTCCATGTATACATCAGACTGTAACGGTTAAATATCATTTTCACCAGCTTCTGATGAATCAAAGGGAATGTTTTTCCAATATATTTATGCAGCTTCGCAAAAGTTGTGGCATCAATTTTTGTTGAATCATCATAACTAATTGTAGGAATTATAATGGCCCCCCTCAAACGATCAATGCATTTATTGTCGATTGAAGGTAAAGATGCTCTAGTAACCTCAATTTGTTTGGAATGAAGAAAAAATGTTTTGCTAACCAATCCCAAGATTAGAAGGAATATAAACAGACCGGTTATCTTCAGAATTCTTCTCATAAATACCATTTTTCAATAACAAGGTAAAGAATTTCCATAAAATAGGTCCTCAATGAATCTAAGTCGATTCAAATGCATCAGGTTCTAAGTTAAAGAATTTTTTAACGCATTTACCCTAAATAAACACATTATAAAGTAAATCTTTTACCTACGATTCAATCGTATAAAGATTATATCCAGTTATTAAACAAATCAGTCTCTACCCTGTTATGTATACAATATAGAGTCCAGTATGGAAAAAGAAGATAATGCAAACCGACTGGCCAGAGAAAGCAGTCCTTATCTTTTGGCCCACGCCTACAACCCGGTTGATTGGTATCCGTGGGGAAATGAGGCATTACAAAAAGCAGAGAAGGAACACAAGCTTTTAATTATCAGCATTGGGTATTCTTCTTGCCATTGGTGTCATGTAATGGAAAAAGAATCATTCAACGATCCGGAAGTTGCCGATGTCATGAATAGATTTTATGTTTCTGTCAAAGTAGACCGTGAAGAACGTCCTGACATCGATCAAATTTACATGACTGCAGCATATATTGTGCAAGGGACAGGAGGCTGGCCTCTCAATGTCATCGCATTACCCGACGGTCGTCCCTTCTTTGCCGGATCCTACTTTCCAAAAGAACGTTGGATCTATGTACTTGAACAATTTGCCTTACTGCAACAACATGAACCTCAACAGCTCGAAGAATATGCAGCAAAGATCACCAGTCATATTCGTACTCCTGATATTTCTCCGGATTCATTCCATCCTCTTGAAAATTCATTATCGGAACTTAAAAAAGAACTTGATCCTTTAAAGAATAAATTTGATCCGGAATATGGAGGATTAAAAGGAAGTCCTAAATTTCCTATGCCCTCGTTATTACAGATGCTTCTCACAATGGGATTTAAATTAAGAGATGCAGAATTGGATCAACATGTTAAGATTACGTTGGTAAAAATGGCAATAGGCGGGATTCATGATCATGTGGGCGGAGGATTTGCACGCTATTCCGTAGACCCATGGTGGAAAGTCCCTCATTTTGAAAAAATGTTATATGACAACGCTCAATTGCTTAAGCTTTACGCTCAGGCTTATGCCCGTTGGAAAGACCCGCTATTCCTCAATGTTTGCAAACAGATCGTATCCTTTGCCCAACGAGGGCTTCATTCTCCGGAAGGAGCTTATTATGCATCATTTGATGCTGACAGCAACGGAGAAGAAGGTCAGTATTATTGCTGGAGTAAAATAGAGATCGATTCTTTACTGGGTAATGACACTGATGCTTTCTGTGAAATTTTTCAAGTCACAGAAGCCGGGAATCGTAAACCTGACAAGAACATTCTTATCCGGAAAGATGCGAAGCTTGATAAACGGATAGCTGATTGGCTGAAGATTCTACTCGAAGCACGCAATCAAAGGGTCCCACCTGCATTAGATGACAAGATTCTTACTTCATGGAATGCTTTAATGATAACCGGACTTTGCGAACTTGCAAAAGTTACCGGAGAGGACTATTATACTTCTTTAGCTTGCAAAACCGCTACTTTTATTAAGGAAAAGATGATCTTACCCGACGGGATGATCAGACATACTTATAAGAACGGAGAGTCCTCCATTCATGGATTCTTAGATGATTATGCATTCACCATTGAAGCATTTCTGGCTCTTTACGAGGTAACAGCCGAAGAAAAATGGATTCTGAGAGCACAACAACTAAATCTTTATACTTTATCCCATTTTCAAGATCCGGAAAGCAGATTATTCT
>JAUZOB010000245.1 GCA_030706665.1 Bacteroidota bacterium | reverse complement strand
GAGGAAAGAATTCGGATCCGATAAAACCGAAGCCAACCAAAGAAAACGAGAAGATAATCAAAGCAGTTACTGATATATATATCGTTTTACGGTGATTCAGACTCCAACGAAGAACCCGGACATAATATCCGGTAATCCGAATAAAAAACGCCTCAAAGCTTACAGCCAGACTACCGAATATAGATCCTTTGGTCAGTTTTTCTATTTTACTGAACCGTGATGCAAGCAACGGAGTAACTGTAAATGAAACAAAAAGGCTCATCAGCGTTGAGAACACAATCACCAACGAGAATTCACGAAGCATATTCCCGATCATACCGGTAACCAAAGCAAGCGGAACAAATACCACAACGTCGACCATCGTAATTGCTACTGCAGTAAATCCGATCTCACTACGTCCGTCGAGAGCAGCCTTGCGGCGGCCTTTCTTCATTTCCAAATGCCGGTGTATATTTTCGAGTACCACAATGGAATCGTCGACCAGAATCCCGATAATAAGCGAAAATGCCATTAACGTCATCATGTTCAGCGAAAAATTAAAGATATACATGGCCGCAAAAACCGATATGATCGAACAGGGAATGGAAATCAAAACGATAAACGAATTCCGGACACTGTGTAAGAACAAAAACATGACAATTGCCACAAGAATAATGGCCAGAACAAGATCCTCCATTACAGCATTGGCCGATGCAAGCGTATAAATAGAAGTATCATTCGCAATGTCGAATTTCAGATTATACCTGGAATACATCTTTTCGAGCTCGACAATTTGCGCCTTTGAGAATTTACACACATCAACTGTATTGGCATCTGACTGTTTCTGTATGATTAACCCAATGGAGTTATGATTGTTGATGCGGGTTATACTCTGAAGTTCCGCAGTACCATCCACTACTTCTGCAACATCCGAAAGACGTATGGCACTTCCCTGAGCTGTTTTTGAAATAATGATGTTATGTAAGTCATCAAGAGTTCTTATTTTACCGGAAAGCCTAACGGTATATTGTTTTAAATCCCCTTCAATTTTTCCGGTAGGCAGTTCAAGGTTCGCATTGCTCAACGATTGATAAATACTGGCAATCGAAAGATTATAACTATCCAGTTTCTTTTTATTGACATTGATTTTAATCTCACGTTGATTCCCTCCGATAAGTGTAACCTGCCCTACCCCGTTGACTTTTGAAAGCTGAGATTTTATCTGATCATCAACCAACTGATACAACTCGGTAGGAGGCATGTTTGCAGTGACACCTAATTGCATAACCGGCATATCATCGCTTGAGAACTTAATCAGCGATGGCGTTTTCGCATTGACAGGCAAGGTCGACAAGATGACATTTACTTTTCGTTGCGCATCCTGCAGAGCTAAGTCTACATTCGCATTCGATTCCAACTCGACAGTAATGGTAGAAGCTCCTTCCTGCGAGGTAGACTGCATATCTTTCACATTCTCAAGTGAAGAAAGAGCGTCTTCCAGTTTCTTAGTGACCGAGCTTTCAACTTCAGCAGCTGAAGCTCCCGGATACTGTGTAATGACTGTCACTACCGGAACACTCAGTTTAGGAATCAGGTCATATTTCAGCATGGAATAACTGGTAATTCCCAGTATGCCGAGTACGGCGAATATGACCACTATAAGGGTTGGCCGTTTTATGGCTATTTCTGTTACTGACATATCTCTTTAAATCTAATTACTGCTTACAATTTTGATTGCTTTCCCGTCGGTCAGATTTATCTGCCCGGTTACTACAACTTGTTCCCCTTCATTCAGTCCGGAAACCACCTGAAGGTTTTTATCGTCACCACTCGTAACAACAATTTGTTTCAATTTCGCAATCCCATTTTCTACGACATATACCTTTGCATCCTGAATGCTTCCCTGCAAAGCTTCACGGGGAATAAACAACGCAGAACCATTAGAAGGAATATCAACGGATGCATTTACAAAAGTTCCGGCTTTTAAAGCATGCTTAGCATTGTTCGGGATGACGATTTCAACCTGATAATTATGTGTTTCATCTCCTTTAGCGCTTATGAAAGTAATGCGTCCATAAAAGGTAGCCCCCGGATAAACATCTGTTGTAATCTGAGCTTTATCTCCAACTTTAAGCTTATATACATTACCTTCCGAAACATTCAGTTTAATCTTAAGTTTTGAGATATCTACTATCGTAGCAATAGGAGTACCGATGTTCACAAATGCGCCTCTTTCAACTTGTTTCAGGGCAATAACACCACTTATCGGAGCTGTAATTGTAGCATCTGCCAATTGTTTCTTAGCCTGTTCCAGTTGAATTTTAGCATTTTCATATGAAATACGGGCATCGTCCAGCTGCTGTTCAGTCGCACTTCCACCTTTATAAAGATTCTCATATCGTTGCAAATCTCTTTTCAATCTGGCTTCACTGATCTTTGCTGATTGTACGGCAAGACGTTTTAGTTTATTGTCAATCGTACCTAATACACATCCTTTCCCTTTTGCCTGTCCAAGCTCAACATTAAGCGAGGTAATCTGTCCCTGGGCTTCAGCGGCTATGTTGATTTCTGTATTTGGGTTCAATGTACCAACCAGATTCAATGTATGTGGAGATTCCATTCTTTTAACAGATGTCACGTTCACTGTTACCACACTTGAAATCCCGCTATTTGTCTGTTTTTTTGAATTGATCTTATCATGATTGCTCTTTAATCTCATACCTGCTAATACTACAAGCACGATAATTACAATCAGGGTAATTACTTTTTTCATGTCTCTGATTATTTAAGATTGTTGATGTAAGTCATTAAGGTTCCTTTAGATTGCTCCAGATCGATCCGGGCAATGTAAAGGCTTAGTAATTTATTGAAATAGTTGTTCTGTGCTTCGCGCAAAGAGCTTTCAGCCTGGACAAGGTCAAGAGATGATCCGGTCCCCTGCTGATAGGCAAGCTGAGTGTTTTTATACACACTATTAGCCAGATCAAGATTTTCTCTTTCATTGCGGATATTATCCAATGCATTACTGTATTGAATTTCGTAATTCGAGATATCTACCTTAATCGACTGCTCGGTAAGATTGATATTTTCCCTGGACTTCTCAATGTTCAATGATGATTGAGCAATTCGGGCACGTTTTTGAAAACCGTCAAAAATCGGGACCTTCAAAGTGAAACCGATGCTAGAGCTATTAAACCACTTCTGACTCATATCCAGGAAATTGAATTCCTTACGCATGGCATTGTAGTTATAAGCGGCATTAAAAGAGAAAGTAGGCAGATAACCGGCCTGATTCCTTTTTTTATCAATCTCATATAATTGAAGAGCTGTTTTCTGCAATTGATAATCAACCCGGTTCTCCACATTGAAACTATCCTTTTTAAGTTCTATCGGCTGATATTCCTGATTCAGTTCCGTTTCAACCAGTTCAATGGCATTCTCCACCGGCATTCCCATCTGGTATTTCAGATTATTGAGAGACTGCTTGTAGCTCAATTGACTTTGGTCCAGTTGTGACCGGGTATTGTTACGACTCACCTTTATTTTATCGACATCTACTTTTTTAGCCATCCCGTTTTGGAATTTTAATTCAAGGGAAGCTAATGACTTCTCAGAAGCATCAAGGGTAGCTTTCAATACATTCATCTGCTTTTGGATAACCAGAGTCTGGTAATAAGTCCGGCTGATATTGTATGCAGTCTGTTCATTGGTCTTCTGCAAGCTCTGTATAGACTGTTGCTGACTGACTTTTGCAGCCTGCAATGCGACCTTAAACGAAGGATCATAAATTTTCTGATTCAGCGCAATGCCAGTCATCAGGTTATGTTGAATCCCCATGGTGATTGGAATCATCGTACCGGGCTTCCCCATCAATTCCCCTGGCAAAAGGGTCGTATTCAATTTCAGGTTATCAGTATAACTCCCCGACGCATCAACCTGTGGCAACATCGTACCAACCTGCTCGTCAATTTTCTTTTGAGCTATGTCAACATCATAATGAGCATTCTTAATATTGCCATTATTCTTGTTGGCATACTCAATGCATTGTTTAAGCGACAAACCTTGTCCGTTTACTGCCACCTGCAACAGCAAAAGTCCAAGCATTAATAATCTTCCTTTTCTCATGTTATATTATCGTTAACTTTTCTTACATTGTTAGATTTTCTAATAAAAAGAAAAGCCTCATCGGCTCTGCGAAACAATCTATAAAAAATCAGATACCGGAAACTAAATCGACAAACAATCCTTTCTTATCGGCCAAAACAGAATTTATCCGGTTTAACAATGTCGTTATAAAATCTAACAGCATTAATCTGATGCAAAAAATTAAGAAATACTCTTGATAAAACGGTTTATGAAACCGATATACAATTCACGGGACTCGTTTAATGTCCTCATATGCGAATGTGGAGTGTCCTTAAAACGCATCACTGTTGCAACACTTCCATTAAGCAGACACACCCAGTTAAATATAATTTCCTCAACTTCACTTTCACTCTTTTTTGTAATTTTCATAAAGATGTCTTTAATCATATGCATTGCAGCCAAGGCTGCCTCATTAGGAACAGGCCTTTCCAGACTAAACATGAGTTGAAACAGGTCGGTATTATTAAAAGCAAAATCCCAATGGATTAATGACAATTGCATTAATAGCTTTTCAGGGTCCGATTCCGTAGCCTGGGCCTTTTCAACCTCATCATATAGCATTTTAAATCCTGAAATGACCAACTCACGAATTACATCACTTTTATTCTCAAAATGTTCGTAAACGATCGGTGCAGTATACTCAATGGCATCGGCAATTTTTCGAATGGTAACCGCATGCCAGCCTTCAGCTGTCGCAATTTTCCTTGCTGCTGCCAATATGCTGTTGCGAACATTCTCTTTTTCACGTAATTTCCGTTCTATATGTCCCATAGTTTATACTTGTAAATTTTTCTAACAATGTTAGACAAATATATAATCCTTGTGACACAAAAGCAAGTCCATCAACCAGGGCATCCGGTAACAAGCCTCTTTGCCTTCTTTCGGATGCCATATTATATATTCCGGGAAAAATCAACTTTTGAATGTTCAGAAATGGAATAATTATCCGATAGTTCTTTATTTTCTCTTTCTGAATATTCACGGATTCTGTTAGCTTTGCATTCAAATTTATATGCTTATGAATACCTGGTTTGAATGTAAAGTCAAATATCAAAAGATTGACGAAAACGGTAAGGAAAAGAAAGTAAATGAGGCTTATATGGTCGATGCCATCTC
>JAUZOB010000244.1 GCA_030706665.1 Bacteroidota bacterium | reverse complement strand
TCTACTCTAAAGCCACAATAGGAACAATTATTCACACATAAGTTTGAGCAATATAGAGGAGCAAAAAACACAATCCGGTTATCATACACCTTCTTTTTTACTTCCAGGGCAGCAGCATCCATCTCTTCCCACAATTCGGGATCCTGAACATTTAATAGTGCTGCAGTTTCATCCGGCTCCAGAGTCTTTATTTCCAGTGATTTTTGAATAATAGCCCTCACGCGGGATTTGTCAGGTGCTGCATTCGCTTCTAACTTCCCTTCAATGACACGCTCATCAATAAAACACTTTCCATTAATCAGATACTTCTCTATTTCATCCTTTCGGATAACTGATTTTACCCATTCACTTGTTCTCACGGCTTTTCGTTTTTCTCACACAAAGATAAAGCCAATTCGGACAATAAGGTATGATAAACAGCCCAAATAATTCTGAGAGTACAGAAAAGAATAGAAATTCTTACTTTTGTGCAGTTAAAAATTCTTAGAATATGATTTCAATTACACGCAAGACGATATTCCACATATTAAAGATAGCTTCTATTTGGTTTCTTGGCATCTCTGTGTTCTCGGTTATTTTATTTCGATGGGTTCCGGTTCCGGTTACACCATTAATGCTTATCCGATGTGTAGAACAAAAGCTTAGCGGAGAGCCTGTAGTAATGAAACACAAATGGGTTCCCATTGAAAAGATGTCTAAGAATCTACAGTTAGCGGTAATCTGTAGCGAAGACCAGAAATTCGCTGAACATTTTGGATTTGATTTAAACCAGGTTAAAGCAGCAGTTGAATCGAATGTCGAACACAATCGAAAATTAAGAGGAGCCAGTACAATCTCTCAACAAACAGCGAAGAATGTATTTTTATGGCCTGGAAGAAGTTTTATTCGAAAAGGATTTGAGCTCTACTTTACTGGATTGATAGAGATTTTCTGGGGAAAAGAACGTATTATGGAAGTTTACCTCAACAGCATTGAGATGGGCGATGGAGTATATGGAGCCGAAGCTGCCACCCGATGCTGGTATCATAAGAGTTGCAGACGTTTGACCAAAGTACAGGCTGCATCTATTGCTGCAATATTACCGAATCCACGAAAATTCAAGGCAAATCCGGCAGGTTCTTATGTCCGACGTCGTATAGGATGGATTACCAACCAAATGAATCATTACAAAGATCTGGGGTATTAGTCTGATGTCATCTCATATGAGTCTTTTACGTTCGGGGAATAATTATCTGAAACAAACAGACATAATCCCGGGACAAATTAATTGTTATTCCCTTTAAAGGAAGCATAAAACTCACACAGATCAGTAAATTCCCATTGGAATCAAGCAATGCAAGAGTTCCAAAAGCTGTGTTTGTTTCAGTGGCAAAGAACCAGGAACAATGCTGAATATAAGATTATAAATCAAGAGCAGGTAATCATTCTTTCTTAAATTTAAGAATCGTCTCCTTCGGATTTTGATTCTCTGCCACTGTATTTGCCTTCCACTCCTCATCGGCAGATTCAGTAATCCAGCTAGGTTGACAAACAAGTCTTATATGCTTTTCAAGTAATTTAGAAACGATTCTCGCCCTGAGGTTTTGCCAGAAAGATATAATTCCCATTTGCAATTTTCTGAAATGAATTACATCCATTAATTGAGACATGGTTTATAAACACTATCAAATAGAATGTCATCATTGAAAAATAAATCATTTCCGAACAAAACAAAGACATAAATTTTATCGTATATTAAGATAAGTAATAATTAATTGAAAAACGCATCTTTGTTAATTAACCAAGAACAAGATTATCAACCCATTAACCAGAAAGCTAAAGTTTAAACTCATGAAGAAATATTCTATCTATTTCTTAGTCCTGGGATTATTATTTTCGCAAGTCATATTTGCAACCTATACACTCAATCAAGGATTCAAGATCCTCAGTACAAACATGAAACTCGCGCAGGCGGTAGACGTTGCCTTAGCCCAGTCATCGATGAAAACACTTACAACTGTTTTCATCGGATATTTCTTTTTCCTTCTTTTTTCCCTGATCAATATCAAACGGGGAATTCAACGCGGAGGAAAGACTTTCCTTATTTTCCTCACACTGATCGTAATTGCTTTAGCATACGAAATCACCAACATGATAGAAGATGCATCTTCGACTTACCAGGGGAAGCACATGCACATTGGACTGGTTCTTTTTGTAATCGGACTTTTCTTACTGGTTCGAATGTATCGGAAAAGGACAGTTGAAGAAAAAGAAGAAAATCCGAATGAAGAAGATTAATTATATTCTCTGTAATAAATAAGTCTCCCTTTTCATCAAAGCATTATCAACAAGGAATGAATAATTACTGAATCGTCATCATGCTTTATTCCCTTATTGGTCTCATTACGTTCGATGGACAATAAGAATTAGCACTTCTCAAGGATGTATTATTGCTCGTTATAAATACTTTGAATAACCAATCCGGCTAAGGTAAAACCATAAATCGCAGTAATATGAGCTGCTGTTCCGTTAATTACAGCTTTCTGACTGCACCATTCATGATTCGCCAGATCAGGATCACCGTCCGCATTTATTGTTTTCGGGCACAAACATTTTTCTGTACCACATGAAGAACCGGTACCTTTATTCTCAAGAAGTTCTTCGCTATAAATGCACATAAATTCTTTAGCCGGAAGGTCTCCTTTTCGAATCATCTTCCTGATTTTAGCAGCAAGCGGGCAACCTTTAACAGTCCAAAATTCTCCGACCTGAATTTTAGTCGGATCTAATTTAAGGGATGCCCCCATTGAAGATAGGAATACAGCATTCGTGCGGGTTGCCTTACGAATCAGATGAATTTTACTACTCAAACTGTCAATTGCGTCTATAATAAAATCATAAGATTCGAGGTCAAACTCATCGTGACTATCCTGGTTATATATCTTTTGAATCGCATTGATTTCTGCTGAAGGATTAATCTCGAGCAAACGGCTTTTCAATACTTCAGTTTTAACTTTGCCGATTGTTTTTGTCGTTGCATGCAATTGCCGATTGATATTGGTAACACACACCCGATCTGAATCCACAATCGTTAACTTTTGAATGCCGGTCCGAATAAGACTTTCTGCACACCAACTTCCTACTCCTCCAATTCCAAAAATAATTACCTTCTTTTGTGCAATCTCTTCCATCTTCTCTCTTCCAAACAGTAACTCTGTACGTTGGAAAATACCCCTTTCAAGCTTCATGAATCAATAAATTTATAAAAGCAACTTGTACACACATGTTGTAAAATTGAGATATACTCTTAATTTTTTTGTTTGAATTTAAATTACTCTATTCAAGACCAATCATGATTCTTACAACCACTATCTGGCTTTAAATTAAACGGCAAAAATACAAAAAAGAAATCGAGTTTAAGTTTATGCATTTCTCAAAATATTGTTCCTCACGATAATCCCGAAGAATACTTATACAGTCAATGAGAGGGGTTGTCAAATCAAATGATTGGTCCGTGATATATTTACAATTTTTTGATCATCCATAAATCACAGCCGAAATGAACACTATCCCCAGTGGCGCGAATTATTCTTGCCAATGATTGATTGTCGAATGGTTGAATAATTCGTATCCACATAACAAAATCGTTCTAAACCGGATGGATTTAAGCTATAATATTAGTAATCTATGACTTAATATCAGTTAGATAAAAGCAAAAATAAACGAATCCGATTAACAATTTCAGATATTTCGAAGACAAGAGCATTCCGAATATCTGAAATTAGTAAAGAAAGCCAATAGATGTTACGAAAAAGAACAGCTATAGCTGCTTAACTATTTGTCCGGAATAAGTTTGCGACTCCATTCGCCATTAATAAAATATGGTGATTTACAGATTTATCCTGCTAATTCATTTACAATAAAAAATACAACGTATTTTTGTTCTTAAAGAAAGGCAATTGAGTCATGAAATATATATCCATAATTTTTTTGTGGGTGCTACTACTCACAACAAGCACATCAGAGGCGTGCACAACAGCAATCATCTCGGGGAAAGCAACCATCGACGGACGTCCGTTGCTTTTCAAACAAAGAGACACGGATGAGTTAAATAATAAGCTGGTTTCTTTTAACGATGGAAAATATTCGTATATCGGATTGGTCAACTCAAAAGATTTAGGGAATAAGGCCGTATGGGGCGGATATAATAGTGCAGGATTTGCTATCATGAATTCGGCTTCTTACAATCTGAACAACAGTGATTCTGTTAAAAATGCCGATAATGAAGGATTTATTATGAAACTGGCTTTACAAACATGTGCCACACTAACCGATTTTGAGAAACTTCTTGAATCACTCCCAAAACCATTAGGTATTAATGCTAATTTTGGAGTTATAGATGCTCAGGGAGGTGCTGCTTATTATGAAACCGGCAATTTTCGATTTACAAAAATTGACGTAAACAATCCGGTCATCGCCCCTTTTGGGTATATCATCCGTACAAACTATTCTTTCTCGGGTGAGCGCGTAACAGACAAAGGACTGATTCGCTACAATACAGCACAAGAGTTATTCGATCGAGCTTCGATGACAAATTCCATTTCATATAGTTTCATCCTCAAAGATGTATCGCGTTGTTTGAAGCATTCGCTAACCAAAATGAATTTGTATGACAATATTCCCTCAACCACTCAGGAACCTGTATTTGTAAATTTTAGAGACTTCATCCCCCGTTATAGTACTTCAGCCGCAATTATTGTCCAGGGAATAAAGGGGAATGAATCTCCTCAATTAACCACAATGTGGACTATTCTTGGTTCTCCTCTATGCTCTGTTGTCATTCCGGTCTGGATTACAAAAAATCATGATCTTCCTGCAATTTTAGCTGCCGACACCAATGGAAATGCAAAACTTTGTACAATAACACTCATTTTAAAGAAACAGCTTTTCCCAATTGAAAAAGAAAACGGATATGACTATTTAAATCTGGCAGCATTGTTATCAAAAGATCGAAATGGCATTTATCAGAAAATAGTACCCATTGAGGATCAAATTGTATCCGAATCTGAGAAATATATCACAAGATGGAGAAAAGATGGAATAAGCGAAAAAGAAGCATTACAATTTTATCATTGGGTCGACCAATTCGTTTTAGAATCGTATAAAAACAATTTTGGTTTATAAAGAATATATCTGGTGAAACCGATAAAGGCAATATTGTTATTCTGTACCCTGTTAATCGTTACAGGGACTTCATTGCATGCACAACCTGC
>JAUZOB010000243.1 GCA_030706665.1 Bacteroidota bacterium | reverse complement strand
TCTTCGTTGGTATAGTTTCCTTTGCAATATTTTAAAATCAGGTTATGCATTTTTTCTCTTGTTCTACTTATATAACGTTGTGCCCTGCTTTTCCCCCTGCTCTTTCTTAATTTTTTTTTTACCTTTTTTTAACCTTTTTTTATCGTTCGAATTGAAAGTACACTGTATTAGTGTTTTAAGTTCGGGTGGCAGTCGGGTTTGTCTATGTAATAATTTGAAAATTGACCAGTGGTTCGTATAAATGATACTGCTATTATCTGATTTCGGGTCAAGATTTAACAATTTGGCAAACTGAATAGTTGAAGCAAAGGCAAATGAACTACTCTCAGATACAAAATACTTTAAAGAAGTAAAAGAAGTACTCCGGAAAGCAGATAAGGTGCATTCAACCTGCTTGAGAATGTATGAAAGAGGCGATTGTAATTATTTAAAGACTATAGTGCGAATATTGTTTTCAATGGGTGGCCGCAAATTTTCTTTGACAGTTCTGTTCTTTTTGTACAACTATCTTTTCTTCTTAATGCTTACTGTGTTATAGTTTATTCTACGAAGAGGAAATAGAACAACAATGTCCAAACGCCATAGTTGCTGAGTTGTTTTTTTAAAAATGCCAGGGCTTTGGTCATGTGATCTTCGACCGTCTTTTCGGTAATGCCCTTCATTTGTGCGATTTCTTTATTGGATAAACCTTTCTCCCGACTTAAAATGAAAATTTCTTTTCGTTTGGTGGGTAATGTTTCAATAAGTTGCTCGTATTTCTGTTTTAGAAATGTGTAATCTGTTTGTTCTTCAGTGTCTTGTGTATGTGTGTCAGCAGATTGAGCTAAGTAATCTAAATATTTCTGCTCCGTTAAACGTTTACGGAATCGCGAGAGCACTGTATTTTTGGCAATCGTAAAGAGTAAAGCTTCAAAGTTAGTGTCTCTCTTTAATGAATAGCGAGTTTCCCATAGCTTAACAAACACCTCCTGAACAACGTCATATGCATCGTGTTCGTCTTTCAGATAAGCGACCGAGAAACGAAATATTTTTGCATGGTATTGGGCAAAGATTTCAGTTATAACCTTTTTGTCATCATTGCACAAGCGTTCTGCAAAATTATTTTCAGTGTTTGTCATAAACAATAATCAATTGATTTAAAGAAAAAAATCTATTTTGAGTGCTAAAAGGAACTATTGACAAATTAATAGATCGATCAACAAAGAAAGCGAATTCATGATTTAGTTGTTAAAATTTAATAATAAAACTTAAAAATTACTCAGTCTGAAACGTAAAAATACAGATAATTTCATCTTCAATTGTATAAAAGCACTAAAAACAATACGCTACTTTCCAGCAGTATTCCCCATGATAGATGTCAATTGATCCATTTCTTTCAATAATGGTTCAATCGGGAAAAACAAAAGGGTAAGACAATAAAGCCTTACCCTTTTGTTTTTGCGGAGAAAGCGGGATTCGAACCCGCGATACCCTTTAGGGGTATACACGCTTTCCAGGCGTGCCTCTTCAACCACTCGAGCATCTCTCCTTTGTTTAACTTAAAGGAATTTTCGGAGCACGAAAGTACAAAAAAATCATGAAATGCAATATCCTTATTGACTTATTTCACCGCAGAGGCTATTATTCAAGTGAAGGGCAATTTCTTCATGCGAGAGTTTTTGTCCCAGCAGAAACATGAGTTTGGTTACTGCAGCTTCTGTTGTCATATCATAACCACTTACAACTCCAGCTTTTAATAACTCCATGCTGGTTTCGTATTGTCCCATCTGTACTCTTCCTCCCTGGCATTGTGTAATATTCAGAATAATGATCCCTTTTTTAATGGCTTTCTTTATTGCATTGATAAGCCATGTTGAAGTAGGAACGTTCCCGGAACCGAAAGATTCAAGAATAACACCTTTTAGTCCGGGTATTGAAAAAATTGAATTAATAACCTGACTGTTTATTCCTGGGAACATCTTCAGGACAACTACGTTGTCATCGAATGTCGTATATACTTTTAAGAGGCCTTTATGGCGGGGATGATTAATAAATTCAGTGCTGTATATAATGTCTACGCCGGCTTTGGCTAAAGGAGGGTAGTTGACGGATTCAAATGCGCTGAATTGTTCCGAGTTTCTTTTCGTTGTTCTGTTTCCTCTGAAGAGTTTATAATCGAAGTATAAGCAGACCTCGGGAACCATGGCATGATCATTATCCTTTGCGGCAGCAATTTCGACAGCGGTAAGAAAATTCTCTTTCCCGTCGGTGCGGGTCATTCCAATCGGAAGTTGGGAACCCGTTAGTATTACCGGTTTATCGAGATTCTCGAACATATAGCTCAGGGCTGACGCGGTATAGGACATTGTGTCGGTTCCGTGCAGAATAACAAAACCATCGTATTTGGTATAGTTCCGTTGAATGGTTTTTGCGATTTTAATCCAAATAGAGGGAGACATATTCGAAGAATCGATGGGCGGGTTAAATGCGATAGTATCGATTGAGTAGCCAAATTTATTTAATTCGGGAACTTCTTCGAGAATATTGTCGAACTTCATGGGGGCTAGTGATCCGCTATCTGCTTTTTGGACCATCCCAATTGTGCCTCCGGTATATATTATTAGAATATTTGGTGTACTCACAATTTATCCGGGTGTGTTTGTGCAAAAATAGATTATTTCTTTGATCAATTAAAAATTGAATACCTTTTGGGCATTTGAGGTTGTAATTGCTTCTACTTCTGGAATTGGTATTCCATAAATCTCAGCAATTTTTTTGCAGGTCATTCGCATGAATGCGGGCTCGTTCCGTTTTCCCCGATGAGGAACGGGGGCAAGATAAGGAGCATCAGTTTCGAGAACCAGGTTCTCAATACTGATGTGTTTTAATATTTCTGGTAATTCTGAATTTTTGAAAGTAACAATTCCATTAATCCCTAATTTGAATCCCCAGTCAATTATTTTTTTAGCATGATCGAGGGTTCCTCCGAAGCTGTGAAATATCCCGGTCAGGTTGCTTCCTGCTTCTTCTTCGACAACTGAGAAGATTTCAGGGAATGAGTCTCTGGCATGGATAACAACCGGGAGATGCATATTTTTTGCCAGTTGGAGCTGATGTCTGAAAACAGCGATCTGTTCTTTAATGAATGTTTTATCCCAATAAAGGTCTATCCCGATTTCTCCAATACCGTAAAACTTTCGCAGAGACAACCATTTTTCTACGTTTTTCAGGTCTTCTTTATAATTATCATCGACTGATGTTGGATGAAGTCCCATAAGCGGATAACAACATTCCGGATTTGAAGCAACGAGCTCCAGCATCGGGCCTATGGATGTATTATCGACATTGGGGAGAACGAACTTGCGAATGTCTGCTTTTATTGCACGTTGTAACGTTTCTTCGCGATCGTCGGAGAATTCTTCCAGGTAGATATGGCAATGAGTATCGACAAGCATTTTTTTTGGTAAAAATAAAAAACAAAAGCCGGTATTGATGCCGGCTTTTGCATATGAAACAGATATTAATCTTATTAAACGATTCCCTGGGCAAGCATGGCTTCGGCAACTTTCACGAAACCACCCACATTAGCCCCCTTGATATAGTTGACCTTCCCGTTCCCCTGTCCGAATTGCACACAAGTATCATGAATATCTTTCATGATAATTTTGAGGCGGGCATCAACTTCAGCGCTGCTCCAATTATAACGCATGCTGTTTTGAGACATTTCAAGTCCGGAGACAGCTACACCTCCGGCATTAACTGCTTTTCCGGGAGCAAAACGAATCGCATCTGTAAGCAGATAGGCGGCTTCGGTTGTACATCCCATGTTGGATACTTCAGCAACTAGCTGACACCCGTTATTGATAAGCTGGTGAGCATCAGTTTCATTTAACTCGTTTTGAGTGGCACATGGCATAGCGATGTCAACTTTGACCTCCCAAGGACGACGATCGGGAATAAATTTACATCCGAATTCTTCCGCATAAGGAGACACTATATCATTGTTTGTGGCACGCAGTTCGAGCAGATAGTCGATCTTCTCTCCAGAGATTCCATCCGGATCATAGATGTATCCGTCAGGTCCGGAGATTGTAACGACTTTGCCTCCCAGTTCATTAATCTTGGATATTGCCCCCCAGGCTACATTCCCAAACCCGGATACTGCAAAAGTATGACCGGCAATTTCTTTTCCCTGTTCTGCCAGCATATGCTGAACAAAGTAAACAGCGCCAAAGCCAGTGGCCTCCGGACGAATCAGACTTCCTCCCCATTCTACTCCTTTGCCGGTGAGTACGCCGGTGAATTCATTGCGAAGCCGTTTGTATTGTCCGAAAAGATATCCGATTTCTCTTCCCCCTACACCGATATCTCCGGCAGGAACATCCGTATTAGGACCGATATGACGGAATAACTCGGTCATAAATGATTGGCAGAAGTGCATGATTTCATTGTCGGATTTCCCTTTGGGACTAAAGTCGGAGCCACCTTTCCCTCCGCCCATGGGCAGAGTCGTTAGACTATTTTTGAATGTTTGTTCAAATCCCAGGAATTTAAGAATACTGAGATTTACACTGGGGTGAAATCGAAGTCCTCCTTTATAAGGGCCAATAGCACTATTGAATTCAATTCGATAGCCACGGTTGATTTCAACTTCTCCGCGATCATTTACCCATGGGACACGGAACATAATGACCCGTTCCGGTTCTACCATACGCTCCAAAATCTTTGCTTTTTTATATCGCGGGTTCGCATCGTAGATATCCCAAATTGATTCTACTACTTCCTGAACAGCCTGATGGAATTCTTTTTCTCCGGGGGTTCTGGCTTTCAGAGCCTCCATAAACGAATAGATATCTTCTTTCATAATTCTAAAGTTTTATTTGGAAAGACTCTCTAAAGGTAGATATTATATAATATTTTATTCGGAATATGCTCTAAAGCAACTTATTTGCAATACCCAGAAAGACAACATCTTAAAGAGTGTGTGTTTGATGTTTAATAGCATGGTCTGACTTTTGTCATGAAATTTGACATGAATTGGAACCTTAATTCTTCTTGTCGTTGACAATTGGAGAAACTTTTTTTCTTCGTGTTGTGGGGAAAAGAGAGGAATGAGAAGTTAAAAAATCTTTTTGTCCGACTTTTTCCTGAAGTTTTTCTAATTTTGCACTTCTTGTAATGAAATTTTATTAATTGCTTAAAGGAAAATGGATTATAGTTTCAGGGAGATCGAAAAGAAGTGGCAGAGATACTGGCAGGACCACAAAACCTATAAAGTCGATGTTGATA
>JAUZOB010000242.1 GCA_030706665.1 Bacteroidota bacterium | reverse complement strand
TGTTGAAGAACAAACATCATTGGTCAGTGTCCACCGTAATGTCGTACTGCTGCCTTCAGTTAAACCGGAAACTGTTGCTTTCGGATCATTTACATTCGATATCTTAGCTCCGTTAGCCGCCCCGACAAATGTCCATGTTCCTGTTGCAGGAGATGAAACACTATTTGCATTTAATGAAAAGCTACCGCTCTGACAATTCGTTTGATCCGATCCGGCGTTTGCTATTGGCAATTCATTCAGGTTTGTCAAAACAACACTCGCAGAATTAGAGTTGCAAACGCCATTACTGATAGTCCAGACCAATGTTGCACTGTTCCCAGACAGTAAACCGGTTATAGTGGTTGTCGGATTATGAATATCTGTAATAACAGTTCCATTGGCAGGTCCGGAAATACTCCATGTTCCTTCCCCTGAGGCAGGAGTATTAGCCGCCATGGTAAAAGAACCATTATTGCAATTGGTTTGGTTAGCTCCGGCAATAGCATTTGATGGAGGAGCATAATTCGTGAGTTCAACCTCATCGTAACTTGCCGGTGAAATTCCATTGGAGATAGTCCATCTTAGAACGACACTCTTTCCGGCTTGCAGTCCGGTTACTGAAGAAACAGGATTTGACGGATCCGCAATTGTTACTCCATAATTTATGCCGATTATAGTCCACAATCCTTTGCCCACAGTCGGAGTATTTCCACCTAAGGTAAATGATCCGTTATTGCAATTGGAAAGATCGGGACCTGCATTTGCAATCGTTGGCAGGGCATCATTCTT
This sequence comes from Bacteroidota bacterium, assembly GCA_030706665.1. Classification (GTDB taxonomy): domain Bacteria; phylum Bacteroidota; class Bacteroidia; order Bacteroidales; family Prolixibacteraceae; genus JAUZOB01. The sequence continues at coordinate 4,536 of JAUZOB010000242.1, read as the reverse complement.
CAATGTCACTTCACTATATGTTGAAGGACAAGGAGCATTATCAATTGTCCATCTTAAAACAGCCTGGCAATCGGGATTTAATCCGGAAACCGTTGTCACCGGATTATGAATATCTGCAATTGTTGCACCATTAGCTGAGCCCTGTATGGTCCATGTTCCTACTCCCGGTGAGGAATTATTTGCGTTCATCACAAACGTTCCGCTATTCGATTGTGTCTGATTTATCCCGGCATTTGCAATAGGGGCTTCTGCTTTATTCGTCAGCATTACCTCATCGGAAGAAGAGGTACAGGTTCCATTAGCAATCGTCCATCTAAGCGTGATAGCTTCCCCTGCAGGCACTCCTGTTACAGATGTAGTTGGGTTTGTTGGATCAGCAATGATTGCTCCGTAATCGGATCCGGCAAATGACCATTTGCCAATACCGGCAGCCGGAGTATTCCCTGCAAGAATAAAAGTGCCCGAATTGCAATTAATTTGATCAGGACCGGCATTCGCTTGTGTCGGTATTGCATAATTTGTCAGCATGACATCACTGCTCTGAGGTGTACAGGTTCCATTTGCGACAGTCCAAGTCAGGATAACCGAGCTCCCCGGATTCAAGCCAGTGACTGTTGTTGCCGGATTGTGAAGTTCAGTGATTACCGCGCCATTCGCCGATCCTTTGATTGACCATGTACCGATAGCCAACCCGGCAGAGCTGGCAGCCATTATAAAAGTCTCGTTATTGCAGTTTGTCTGATTCGGCCCTGCTGTAATGGTTTCGGGCATCCCGTAGTTTGTCAGAACTACATCAGAGGACTGAGAACAAGCTCCGTTCGTTACGGTCCAACGCAGTGTAACACGATTTCCTGCCGCCACCCCGTTTACTGTTGCATTCGGACTTGTCGGATTTGAGATCTGAGCACCATGAGCACTTCCTACAATCGTCCATAATCCTGACCCTGGAGTAGGAGAATTTGCAGATAAAATAAAAGTCCCGTTGTTACAGTTTGACTGATCAGTTCCGGTAACTGACCCAAAATTAGTTAAGACTACATCATCCGAAGAGGAATCACAGCTTCCATTTCGGATGGTCCAACGTAACGTTACCGAACATCCGGATTTAAGATTTGTCACTAAAGCATTTGGAGTATATATACTAGAGATAGTTGCACCATTGGCTTCACTTATAATACTCCATTCTCCTTTCCCTATTATTGGTGCATTTGCAGCCAACAGAAAAGTCCCATTCCCGCAATTCATCTGATCTGGACCTGCATCTGCAGATGTAGGTGGAGCATCGTTTTTTAAAACTACATCATCTGAATTCGAGGTACACCCTCCGGCTGTAATTGTCCATCTTAAAGTTACGCTCTTACCTGGTTCCAATCCGGACACATGTGCTTTGGCATTATGGAAATCAGTATAATCTATCGAGGCACCGTTAGAAGCTCCCTCAATTGACCATTTCCCTTCCGCATAATCCGGAACAGCATTTGCATTCATTACAAATGAATCATTATTACAGTTACTCTGATCAGGACCGGCATTTGCGGCAGGAGGAGCCCAGTTGGTAAGTGTTATTTCACTCGTACTTTCAGGACAAGTTCCGTTATTTATTTTCCATTGAAGAACCACACTTTTTCCAATCGCCAATCCCACTACCGAGGTCGTCGGATTTGTTGGGTTCAGAATTGTAGCACCATTCGCATCACCGATAATACTCCAAAGCCCGGTTCCTATGGTAGGTTGATTTCCTGTAATTCGGAAAGTTCCGGTATTACATTTCCCCTGAATGTAAGAAGCAGTGGCAATATCATAGGGCATCACGATAATTTTCACATCGTCATAAACTAATGAACCATCCTGGCATTTCCCGGAAAGTCTGAACGTATAGGTATTTCCTCCTGAAAATCCAGTAACACTTGTTGACAATGAATTCGGTGAAGTAATTACAACCAAAGGTCCCTCTATCTGAGACCAGGTTGTACTTCCATCTCCGTAAAATGTTCCACTTTTTTGTCCTACGAGAACTAATGGTTGATTTTCACAAATTGTTTGATCAGCGCTTGCACTCAGACTACAATTCTGAGCAAATAAATTTTCAGGGAAACATATTGTGGCGTAGAAAAGGATTGCCGAGGTGATAAATATTATCCCCTTACTGAATATTGTACTTAAATATCTTTTCATAAATTCTCAATATTCATAATACCGCAAAACTGATAGGAACCAGTTGGATTCAGTAAACCAACAGAAGAGAATACAACAAATACTTTTCTTATCATCTTTATGGGCAAGGCTCTCTGCGAAAAGAAAAAAGCGTTTGTGATTTATTAGCCTGTGATGTGAGCGTAATATTATCTGTTACATTTTTTTCCTTTTATTTGAACATATCGATCTTGTTTATTTTTCCATCTTTAAGAGTTACACAATTTTATATTAATCGTAAATATTAATTCATGTTTATATAATTCTTTAAAAGCAAATGCTATTAATATTCTATTAACTAACACTTCACTTCTTAACAGACAGAATATTGCGGTATTTAATATTAAGAACATAGATCATAATTCGCTTATTAGAATCTAAAGCAGAATTTATTTATCATTACGAAGAATTTCGATTAAGGTTCGGGAAGAATGAAAACTTAATATACAAAGATATTCAGGGATAATATCAGCAGAAATTGAACACATAAATTACTGTCTTTTAATAACTCTCTCCACAAAGATAAATGGCTGATAATCCTGATATTTTTAATAATATTAGAAATAAAAAATATTAATTCAGAAACAGATAAATTAGAATTAATCTATTGTTTCTGAATCAGTAAGCTAAATTGATTTTTCAATAAATAATATCACTTTTTTCCGGTAAAAAAATAAACCAACTTATAAAGAGATAAAAAAGTTCTAGTTGAGCTTCTTTGATGGTAATATTTTCAAATATTAGAAATATAACTGCATTTAATCTGTTTCTGTCTAAGATTTTCATACAAGGGATAATCATGTAAAAAGGTAAAGGCTGAAAGTCTGGGAAGAGGATTCTCTTCTCAGGCTCTCAGCCTTTAATATTTAATAATCTAAAAAGCTTCGCGGTTTATTATGCTTCTTGGGCTTTAGGTGCTTCTTTAACTTTATACGCACAGAATAACAGATAAGCCAAACATAGCAATAATACCAATAATCCGCCAATCTGTGAGCCAAACGCATCTGATAAAAGTCCCATAATCGGAGGAACAATAGCTCCACCTGCAACCCCCATAATCATTAATCCTGAAATTTCATTTGCACGTTCCGGTTTTCTTTTCAAGGCAAAAGAGAAAATGATTGAGAAAACATTAGCGCAAGCAAAACCAAGGATAAATACCATAGCTCCGATAGCCCAAAGACTATTCAGTGTCAACATAACAGCCATTGCTACAATTGCAACAATCATACTCACAATAAAAAATCGACGGCTTGAAATTTTCACCAATAAAATTGCTCCGATAAATGCACCTAAGGTACGAGCCAGGAAATAAAGGCTAGTTCCCAATCCTGCTTTTTCAAGTGGAATGTCGCATCTTTCCATCAAAAATTTAGGTACTGTGGTATTCAATCCTACATCAACACCTACCACAAAAACGATTCCCAGGAACAGCAAAAGAATGGTCGTATCGGTTAACAATCCGAAGCAACTTCCGAAAGAAGATGATTTCCCTTTTGCAGGCTCTTCGTGAATCTGAGTAAAGAAAAGCCAAAGTGATGAAATCAGTGTAATTCCTGCAAAGATCGGGAAGAGTAGCTTCCAGTTGCCTAAAGTACCGGCAGCAACACCTGCAATGATTGGTCCTACAAATGATGCAATTGCTTTGGTAAACTGTCCAAGTGTCAAACTACTGGTCAATCTCTCTCCACTTACGACATTAGTCAACAATGGATTAAGAGAAACCTGCAAAATAGTATTTCCAATTCCCAGTAAGGCAAATGCAATCAGTACGACTGTAAAATCGTAAGCCACAAGTGGAACAAGCATTGCAACAAAAGTGATCACCATACTTAGCAATACTGTTTTTCTCCTTCCCAGAGTATTCATAAAAATACCGGTTGGAACTGAAAAAACAGCAAACCATAAAAACACCATCATAGGGAGAAGGTTAGCGAGTGTATCGCTCAATCCGAAATCTTTTTTCACGTAGCTGGTTGAAATACCTACCACGTCAACAAATCCCATGATGAAAAATCCGAATAGTACAGGTAGTACTTTAGCGTATGAAGTCGATTTTTTCATGTAAATGATTGAATTAATAGCGTTTTGAATTGAATTAGATATGCAACAAATTAAATATTTTTTTATTGATTTGAAAACGAATAAGGAAAATCTTCTTTCTTAATCCCCTTCTTTTTATTCGGTATCGGAGACATTGTAAAATCAATTTTCGCTCCCTGAAGAAGTGCTTTATGGCTTAACCAGTTTTTCTCATAGGTTGAACCATTGTATTTCATAGTAGAAACATATCGGTTCGATGCACTATTATTCGGAGCATTTAATTCGATTTGATTTCCATTC
>JAUZOB010000241.1 GCA_030706665.1 Bacteroidota bacterium | reverse complement strand
TGAAAATATTCAAATTTGGTGGTGCATCAGTAAAAAATGCGGAAGGGGTTAAAAACCTTGCAAACATTTTAAAAAAACACGCCGGTAAAACTATTGTTGTGGTTTCAGCAATGGGAAAAACGACCAATGCCCTCGAAGAAGTAGCAAGACAGTATTTCTCAGGAGATGGAAACATTCCGGAGACCATTGACCAGATCCGCAAGACACATCTTGACATCTGTTCTTCTCTCTTTGACTTCAACGACCGCATCTTTCAGGATCTCGAAGCAATATTTCAAAAACTAGAGAATAAGATCCGCGAAGAACATTCTCTCGACTATGATTTTGAATATGACCAGATCGTCTCACTGGGAGAATTAATATCTACGAAGATCGTAAATGCTTACCTCTGCAAAGAAGGCATCGCAAGTAAATGGATCGACATCCGAAACTATTTACGCACAGACGACACATTCCGCGAAGCATTAATTGACTGGGAGCTTTCAGGCGAATTGATTCCTAAAGCATTTACCTTCTCCGATGTTGATGTCTATATCACACAAGGCTTTATCGGATCAACGATCAGCAACCTTACGACAACGCTCGGTCGTGAAGGATCGGACTACACTGCCGCCATTCTGGCCAATCTGCTCAATGCCGAATGTGTTGTGATTTGGAAAGACGTACCGGGGATTCTCAATGCCGATCCCCAGTATTTTGAGGCCACACAGAAGTTAGAAGAGATCTCATATCAGGAAGCCATTGAGCTTTCCTACTCCGGGGCAAAAGTTATTCACCCCAAGACGATTAAACCTTTAGAAAATAAAAGAATTCCACTCTACGTCAATTCGTTTATCGATCCTGACGCAAACGGAACTGTAATTCATTATATCAATCACAAGATGGAGCTGGTACCTGTTTTCATCATGAAGAAGAACCAGGTTCTTCTCACAATTACTCCCAAGGACTTCTCTTTTGTAATGGAAGATAGTTTGTCAAAGATATTTGGACTTTTGGCTAGTTTAAGAATCAAAGCGAATATAGTACAGCACTCTGCGCTCAACTTTTCAATTGCCATCGATATGCCCGAAAGAGGGGTAGAACCACTGGTGAAGAAAATCGAGAAAGAATTCGACATTCGTTACAATACGGATCTTGATTTGATCACGATTCGCCATTACGATGAAGAGGCCATCGATAAAATTACCAACGAACGAAATATATTCGTAGAACAAAAGACCCGGACTACAGCTCGCTTTCTGGTTCGTTAAATTCAGGCATTGCTCCTATAGCGAAACATGAAAAACTATTATTTAAAGAAAAAAACATAAAAAAGATCCGCAGTTTAAGGCTGCGGATTTTTTATTTCACTCTTTCGTCGTAATTTTAAAGAACTTAAACTTATTCCTTCTTTAAAGGATAAAAACCAGAAGCGATGAAAAGGAAACCTCTTATAATTGCAATTACTGTTATTCTCATAGTAATAATCGCATTACTTGTTGCAAAAAAAGCAGGCTGGATCGGAAAAGAAACCGGGATTCCAATTTCTACCGAGAAAGCAGTAAAGAGAACAATTACGGAGGTCATTACTGCCAACGGGAAGATACAACCCGAGACACAGGTAAAGATAAGTCCTGAAGTTCCCGGTGAAATCACTGAGTTAATGGTCAGAGAAGGCGACGAAGTGAAAAAAGGGGATCTTCTGGTCGTCATAAAACCCGACATCTATATCTCGACGCTCAACAGAGTCAAGGCTTCCCTGAATTCAACAAAGGCGCGCCTGGCTCAGACAGAAGCACAATTAATTGAAAAGGAACTTGCTTTTAAACGTGCACAGAAGCTCTTTAACCAGAAAACAATCTCAAAACAAGAATTTGAAAGCGCCGAATCAGCCTACAAAGTAGCCAAAAGCGAAGTAGAGGCAGCTAAATATTCAATGAAAAGTGCTGAAGCGTCCGTGAGCGAATCACAGGAAAGTCTTGTCAAAACAAAGATTTACGCTCCGATCAGCGGGACAGTAGCCAAGCTGAATGTTGAAAAAGGCGAACGCGTAGTGGGAACCAATCAATTTGCGGGATCGGAACTTATGACAATTGCCGATTTAAGCAAAATGGAGGTCAAAGTTGATGTAAACGAGAACGACATCATCAACATTAACATCGGCGACACCTGTCTGGTTGAAGTCGATGCCTATTTGAATCGCAAATTCAAAGGATTGGTGAAAGAGATTGCCAACTCTGCCAATGCCACAGCCAATGCAGCCGATCAGGTTACCACCTTCTACGTCAAGGTCCGACTTCTCGAAAGTTCATACAAAGATCTCATCAGCGATAAAAGCAAATATCCGTTCCGCCCGGGAATGTCTGCCACCGTTGACATACTGGCGGAGACTCACAAGAATGTTGTATCTGTCCCGATCCAGGCAGTAACAACCCGCAAGATTAACGAAGACGCGAACAATGTCAAAGGGAAAAAAGGCACAGAGAATGCCGATGTAACCAATCGTTCCGACAAACAGGAGGTCGTCTTTTTATATCGGAACAACAAGGCCGTGAAAGTCCCTATTAAAACAGGCATTCAGGACAACACCTACATTGAGGTCCTTCAAGGCGTGAAAGAAGGAGACGAAATTATTACAGCACCCTTTAATGCTATTTCAAAACTACTCAAAGACAGCTTACTCGTTAAGAAGGTAGACAAGAAACAACTATTTGCAAAAGAAACGAAGTAAGGATCTTTAATCAGGGCTCTTTAATTACGAACAACAGGAGGTCGCTCAATCGCGATCTCCTGTTGTTAAACGCTCTTGAAGTAAAATATTCGGTTTGATTCTAATCTAAATCAGCTTCAACAACTATCATATTACTCCGAAAGAGAACTATTTTTTAAATCCGAACTCAGTTCGATTTGGTATCTTCAAAATAAACCCTGCCGGTGAAGTCCTTGCTGCTTCCCGGGGCATAACTGGAGAAATCCAATGTTGAAACTTCTGTAAGCTGATTCCCGCTTGCAGTTACACCTGCCGTTGAATAATGCGCCACAAGGCTCATCTGACGAGGAACATAGGCACTCCCATACTTGACATAGGAACAGGTCGTTTCATAACTAACCTGATGATTCCCGGAATCTTTTGAGGCAATAGATCTCCCGTTCACAGACCATTGTTGCGAGACACCTCTGAACTCATTGTGCAATACCGCATAATCGTCTTTCGAGATCAATATTTTACCATCCAGGCTCTTAAGCTGAAAGTCTCCGGAATGAGCGAAATCAGATTTCCGAAGTGTATAATGAACAACATATACAGGCTTCCCTTCATACATTGTTTCCGGTTCCAATGAGAGGTCAAAATCATTCATATACTCGCGATCCAGAATATTCCCCGGACATCTGACGATATCCAGTCCGAGCAGGTTATCCATACTGGTCATCCCGTCACTCAGATAACGAACCTCAAAATTCCTTTTTACTTTATCAAACCGATATCCACGATCAGAGAATGCTTCTTTGTGATCACGCATTTTGTATCCCAGACGGTCAGAGAATTCAACGTCAGCCTCTCTGATCCGAACCGTTGCATTATCCGAACGCACCTCAGAGCGATAAACAGTATTCGCGAACAATGGTCCCTGCCAGTAATTTTGACTGATTCGGTCGATTACATTTTTAATCATGCCATAAGCAACGCGCGACTGGGCACTTACCTCTACATCCGAGAGCTTATAAGTCTGAGGCACCATTTTTAGTACCAAAGGTTTCAATTGGCTCAATTCTCCGACAGCCATCCTTATGGGATTAAAACCGACAGCCGAGATCGTCACAATTTTATCTTTCATCTCTGTGGGAATCCCGATACGAAAGAAGCCATCCGCATCACAGGCAATACCAATATAGGTTCCTTCGATGCCCAGATTGGCAAATTCAACACCTCCATCAGTCTCTTTATCTACCACTCTCCCCGAGAGCGAATACTTCCCTGCTTCCTGGGCGAGCCCACTTCCTGTTAAAGAAATTAAAAAAAGGAAGAAAAAAATGATTCGATACATACGATTCCGTTCTTGTTTCATACTTTAGACGACTAAAATAACGTTTTCATTTCGCGCTTTTATTATTTTTGATCTTAAAATATCATAAAATGAAAAGGATTAACATATTCAGAATAACAACCGGACTTCTAATTCTCGTTACTTTATCCGGATGCGTATCCAAAAAGAAATTTCTGGCTATGCAGGACCTTAAAATTAAAGCAGAAACCCGTGTCGGTGAATTGACTGATCAAACTTTGCGCCAAAACGCGTATATCGACACCCTAAAAAAAGAATTCAATCGTCTGAAATATGATTTAAGTGAAAGTAACGCTGTAAAAGACAGCAAGATTGACTCATTATCCAAACACTTAAACAAAGTCAACTCTGACTATTCAGAAAAGAATGCAGGGCTTGAGGATAAGATTTATGCCTTTGAATTTGAAAAGCGCAAACTGAACGATGCGATAAACGATCTGGAACTTAAGAACCAGGTTTTAAAGAACAAAATGGATCAGTTGACGACTGACCTCAATAAAGAAAAAGAGAATGGGGCTGATGGCTCAAAAGATTCAGAACTGCAGAAACTGAATGAAGAGAACAAAAGTCTTAAGGATATACTTCTTGCCAAAGAACAAGAATTAAAGGCACTCCGGACCGACCTGGATAACCTAAAACAGGAGATCGCAAAACCAAAACAAGGAACTGCGAAGCCGAAAAAGAAATAGCAATCAGTATTCTTCAAAATATTTACAAACTAAAAGACCAGAGCAGTGTGCTTTGCTTTTCGATAAAGCAAAATACACTGCTCTGGTCTTTTTCAGTTAATGCAGATCATTCCGGCACTTCATTGAATTCTCTCTCCGATTATTCAATGCAATATTTTACAAGCAGCTTATCTGTAATGAGAGTAAATTTCCTCTGGTAAAATCCATTTTCCGGACTCTCTCGCAGTTTTATTCACCAAGACTCCTTGAGATTGACTGTTTCACCGCATCGACTAAGGTATCGGTGGTATGCCCTTCAGGGGTGATCGGTTTAAGGAAATTAATCTCAATTTTAGTACACGGCCGGGGGAATCTTGCTCCCTGAGGAAATGCCTTGAAAGCTCCTTTTACAGAAACAGGGACAACCGGAATATTAAGCTCCTTGCTGAGGATTGCGAAAGTCTTCTTAAATTCTCCCAGGTCTCCGGTCTTCGTTCTGGTTCCTTCAGGGAAAATAACAATCTTATTTCCTGATTTCAGCACCTCTGCCAACTTCTGGATCGATTCCATCAAATCTTTCTTTACATCCATCACAATCACATTGTTCTTGTTTGCCATGAACTCCAGA
>JAUZOB010000240.1 GCA_030706665.1 Bacteroidota bacterium | reverse complement strand
TATTGAAATATGGAAAACTCTCTTCGGAGTTTCCTACATTTCAACAGGATATAAGCAACAATATTAATTGGAATAATCTAATTTTGAATGTAGCTAGTTTAGGGAAGATTACACATGGGACAATCTTCGAAATCGATATGTTGCCATCAAAGAAAGCCAGGTCAAAGAACATAAATTTACCTTGCAAAGAGAGGTTGAGTTAAGTCATGAGATTGATTCCCATCCCAATGTTGCCAATTTTAAAAATTGTTATCGTTTTACAACAATGCGCCTTACTGTTGATTATGCAGTAATGGACTATTATCCGGAAGGAAATCTTAATGATGTTTTGAAAAAGCATCTCTTAACAGATTCTGAGAAACGGGTACTGATAGCCGGAAATTGCAGTGATAGCCGGACTTAATATGTCAGTTATTAACCATTAAGAAATGAAGGAAATAGAGAATCGATTTTGGACGATTGATTCTCTTAGTATGTATTCCATCAGCGATTGCTAGATCGGACGGAACGGAACCGTTTTGCCAAATAATTGCGTACCGGCTCGTCGTACAATTTCAGACAAGCATACGCTAACAACACATTCCAGATCATTACTCCCAAAGAAAGTGCCCAGGTTTCGCCAAACGCATACAGCTTGTTTTTGATGAGCCAGGCATAAAACAGGTACATAAACGGATAATGAACTACATAGAGAGGGAAGGAAATATCACCCAGAAACTTACATATATTTGTCGATATCTTATCGGTGGTAGCACCCGACGCGCCCAACCAAACCAGGATCGGGAAAACGGCGATGATACAGAACGATTCGTAAACACCGTTTATGCAGAGCGGTTTGAGGATTCCGATAAAAGGTACCGAAAACAGAGTTAGCAGAACAGCAGAACAAATCCAGAAAGCGCCTCTCACTTTCACCGGTCGGAAAATGCGCGACAAGAACATTCCCATCGTAAACGGGGAAAGCATCCGCAACGAACCGCCCAGGAAATTCACATTATCGAGTGTCCAACCGACGTCGATACTTCCATAAGTAGATATATTGGAGGTGGCAAACCACGTCAGGGCAATGCCCAACACCACCACCAATACGCCGAGCGCCTTTGTAGACAAACGGCGGATAAACAAAGCATAGAGAATATTGCCGATATATTCGAAAAACAATGACCAAAATGGTCCGTTTAACGGAAACATTTCACCGTTTCCGCGCACTTCGTAGTTCACCCCCGGAACGACAGGGATAAAGAACATAGTAAGCAACAAAGCTAGCATCGTCAGGGAGGTGGCAATATGCGTGCCGTTCCATTGCACGCTGCCCTGAAGGAAGAATGTGATAATACCCAAAACGGCCCCCATTACCACCATCGGATGAAGGCGAATCAAGCGACGTTTGAAGAACTCTTTCATACCAAAACTTTTGTTCCAGCGGTCATCGTAAGCATAACCGATCACAAACCCGGAGAGGATAAAGAAGAAATCCACCGCCAGATAACCGTGATTGAAATTAAGGATTCGGCCATCGCTCACGCCATTGACAGCTCCGGCAAAACCGAACCCTTCGTTTACATGGTACCAAAGAACCAAAAGTGCGGCTACTCCCCGCAGTCCGTCTAAAAGATTGTAATGCGGTTTGGTGTCTGCAAATGCAGTAGAAGAAATTTTGGACATCTGTTATGGTTATAGTTAATATTATTCTGGCTGCAAAATAATTGTTTGCAGAAAGAACTTCTTTTGCTTTTAAGCAAAAAAGGAGAAGTCGTCTTGACTTTTTAGATTTTGACCCCCATTAGCTTCGCTGATCTTCGATTCCCCAAAATGGGGGCTGTAACTTTGCAAAATGCACAAATTTTTCTCGTTTTAATGACGAGTTCCTCCCCCATTTAGGGGAGGTTAGGTGGGGTCGATGAGTAAAAATAAACTATTAATTACATATCTAAGAATAGTCAAGTGGATATTCCGATGAAAGAGACCCCTTAAATCCGATTCAAGACGAGTTCGGAATATAAAAACTATTTTTGAGCGCGGATACGACTGAGAGTATAGATGGAAATACCCAAAAAGGCGGCCACGTATTTCAGCTTTACGCGATTGATGAGACCGGGATAACGTAACAAAAAACTATCATACCGTTCTTTTGGGGTGAACTGCAGCCTCTCTACAAATAAGTGGCTCAACTCTTTATTTACATCTTGATGCAGGATTCTTCCCCAATTGGCAATGTCGATATACTTCTCGTAAAGCATATTCAGTTTATCGATGTGGATGACATACACCCGGCAGTCTGTCAGCGTTTCAACGCTTTCTATCGAACGTTGGTTATAGTAGAGAGAATCCATGCCGAAAGTAATGTCTCCCTCCTTGCTGAACCAGGTGGTGGTATCTACTCCTTCATGATGAAACACCGAGCGTGTCACTCCTTCTTCAATAAAATAGACCAAATGGTCCGTTATTCCCGATTGCACCAGACAGGTATCTTTGGAATATATTTGCTCTTCCATCTCCGCCAGCAAGGCTTGAAGCGCCTCATCGGAAACGTTGTATGTCTGTCTGATATGCGCGATAATATTTTTCATTGAAGGAGAAGACGGTTTTCAGGTAGACACAAAGTTATGAAATTTGTCTGAAATAGAACTACTGGACATAATGGAGTTGCTAACTTAGCCCGCACACAGAGTTAAGCAAAAAGTTTAATTTTGTGCAATGAGAAAAGAGCGAACACATTATGACAAAGCATTCAAGGAGAATGCCGTCAAGTTGAGTTTTGAACGTACGAACATCACCGAGTTTGCACGTGAGTTGGGTCTCGACCCACTATTGATTCATCGGTGGCGTAAAGAATTCCGTGAGAAAGGAGCGTTGAGTTTCCCTGGAAACGGAGTCCAAGCACAGTCTGTCGATGCGAAAGAGTTGTGGGACTTGAAGAAACGGCTGATTGAGGCCGAGACGGAGCGTGACATATTAAAAAAAGCTTTGAACATCATCTCCAAGAGCGGTCGCTAATCTTCCGATTTATTAAGGACTACCAATCGAGAAGATGGACGGTCGAGCTGATGTGCAGAGTTTTGAAAGTGTCCCGTAGTTCCTACTACAAGTGGCTTCGTGATCCAGAAGGTGTTCGTGGCCGCAAGCGCAAGGAACTCGATAAAAAGATACAGACGGCCTATTTTGCGGCCTATGGGCGCCATGGCAGTCCCAGACTGACTAAAGACATTCAAAAGACTGGGACAAGCGTGTCTCGATTTACAGTAGCTAAGCACATGAGACAGATGGGGCTTCGCAGCAAACTTTCGAAGCGATACAAGGTAACAACAGACTCTTCGCACCGCTATTCAGTGACTCCGAACCTTCTGAAACGCGACTTTTACCGTCAGGCACCTGGAGAGGCATGCGTATCGGACATCACCTATGTTCCTACGCTTGAGGGATTCCTTTATCTGACGGTTGTTTTGGATCTCTTCGACCGCAAACCGATTGGCTGGTCTATCAGTGACGGGATGAGCGCATCCAAAACCGTGATTCCAGCTATTTTGATGGCATCCAGGAATAGATCGTCCAAGAATGGCATGATTTTTCATTCGGATCGGAGCATTCAATATGCGAGCGGTAATACGGTAAATGTTTTAAAGTCGTTTGGCATCGAACAAAGCATGAGCCGAAAGGGAAACTGTTGGGACAATGCAGTTGCAGAGAGTTTCTTCAAGTCGTTCAAGTCGGAACTGATCTACAGCTCCAAACTCAAATCAAAGGAAGAGACGAGTCTGTATATCTTTGAGTATATTGAAAGTTGGTACAATAAAAAAAGAAGACATTCTACACTTGGGAATCTAACCGTTGAAGAGTTCTGGGAGCAGTATGAAAAGAGTAAGGATTTAATTACGAATGTAGCTTAACTCTTTGTGCAGAATTTGTTTGCAAGTCCACTTAGTATTACCTATTTACCATCCTTTAATAGTTTTAAGAAAATTTTGCCCATTAGTGTGATCTGATGTTTTTGGGCAGGATGATTCGGTTTATCTGGAATAGAGTTTTCAATCAACTGGTCTTTATGGAGTTTACGAATGATCTTTCTAAGCTGTCCGGAAATTTCTTTTTGCCCCATTCTCTCAGATAATTCTCTGGCATTAAGCGATCTATCCCCTAATTGTCTTAATACAAATCCATAAAGTGACTCCTGTTGTAACTCCTGTTGTAACTCTGGCTGTAACTCTGGCTGTAACTCTGGCTGTTGTTTGAAATTCTTGTTGGTAAATGAGACACGGAAGGCAATACCCGGTTCTTTCCAATCGAACCCAATTTCGGGGTATTCTTGTAATTCTTCAGCGATCAATTTCAATCCATTGCCCCATTGCTCAATGATTCGGAGTTTTTTGAATACCGGAGCCAGTATTTTGTTACGAATATCGGACTGGCCGGATTCCATATCACTGAAATCGACTGTAGGCATCAATTTGCCGGGACTGGTGATTTCTACTTTATCATCGAAAATGGCAATTTTGATGTCTTTACCGGTTAGCGAATAGTCGCGGTGAATGACGGCGTTACGGATGATCTCCCGAATTGCAATGATTGGATATTCCCAACGGTCGTTGCGATAGACGCCGGTGTAGTCGGTTGTCCCTTGTGAAATGTATAATGTACCCCAGGAATTCGACCATAAATTTAGCGAAGAATTCGATGAATTTTGAGTTATCAGATCAATAATGGAATCTATTTGTTTAACTTTAAACAACTATTTTACTGAATGATTACTTTATATGATCGGTAATCTTTAAAACTATCTGTGATGATGAAACTATTTATTCTCTGTTGGGCAATAATTATTGTCTCAGGTACTGAATCAATCGCTCAAACAATAAAAAAGGGAATCAAAGGTAAGGAGATTACACTCAGGCTTGAACCAGGTCAAAACAATCCCAGAAATAGCGAAGGTGATTTTATCACTTTAAAGGACGGACGCATACTATTCGTTTATAGCCATTATACCGGCACTTCAACACATGATGATGCTCCTGCGTACCTTGCTGGCAGATATTCGAATGACGGTGGAAAATCATGGGCACCGGATGATGTAAAAATAGTTGAGCAGGAAGGAAGAATGAACGTCATGTCGGTTTCATTACTCAGATTACAGAATGGTGAAATAGCATTGTTCTATCTTAAAAAGAATTCTACCACCGACTGTATCCCAATGGTCAGATTCTCTAAAGATGAAGCTCAGACCTGGAGTGATCCATTGCCTTGCATCACTGACAAGTCGGGCTATTTCGTTCTCAATAACAATCGCGTCATTCAATTAAAGAACGGACGTTTACTAATGGCTGTAAATCTCCATATTGTTCCGAAAGGATCATCTCTAAACGCCGGAAG
>JAUZOB010000024.1 GCA_030706665.1 Bacteroidota bacterium | reverse complement strand
TTGGTCTTTTACAGTTGGTTCAGACATGGTTCAATCGTCATTTCGATATATGAACCATGTCTGAACCATGTCTGAAGGACGAACGAAATAAGGTGTTGCTATCTTGTTGTTCTCTTTTTAAGAACTCAATATTCCGCTCAGGATTCTTGATGTTTTTGTTTCATCAGAATTCATTTTCATCCGGTAATAATGGGTCTAAAATACCATAAAAACATATTTATCACTTAAGATAAACAAACCATATACATTCCTTCAAACTTTAGACCTATTTGTTTCATTTTGTAATTATTTTGAAGAAAATATTTACTATCATCTCATAATTGGCTCCAAAATCTCAAACATAAAATTACGATTGGCTTTTTTTACTTACATTTGAAACCATTTTTATAAAATTTTTGTTATTGTGATAAAACAATAAACTATGGCTTATAATTTATTAAAAGGGAAAAGAGGATTAATCTTTGGAGCTTTGAACGAAGATTCTATCGCTTGGAAAGTTGCCGTAAAAGCAAAAGAAGAAGGTGCATCGATCGTATTGACCAATACACCGGTTGCTTTACGAATGGGGAAGACAAATGAGCTGGGCGAATTATTAGGAGCAAAGGTTATTCCTGCTGATGCCACAAGTATTGAGGACCTGGAAAACCTGTTAAAAGAATCAATGGAGTTTTTCGGAGGGAAAATCGATTTCATTCTTCATTCAATAGGAATGTCGCCCAATGTACGAAAAGGGCATCATTACAGTGATCTTGATTATGATTTGCTTCTTAAAACCCTTGACATCTCTGCAGTTTCATTTCATAAAATTCTGCAGACCTCAAGGAAATTGGATGCTATCGAAAATTGGGGTTCAGTTCTGGCCTTGTCGTATATTGCAGCACAACGTACATTCTTCGGGTACAATGATATGGCAGATGCAAAATCGATGCTTGAATCAATTGCGAGAAGTTTCGGTTATATCTATGGTCGTGAAAGGAATGTGAGAATCAATACTATTTCTCAATCTCCGACTATGACGACAGCCGGAAGCGGAATTAAGGGATTTGAGAACCTGCTTGACTTCGGTGATCGGATGTCTCCGCTGGGAAATGCATCGGCCGATGAGTGTGCCGATTACTGTATCGTGATGTTTTCGGATCTGACCAAAAAGGTTACCATGCAAAACCTCTTCCATGACGGAGGATTCTCAAGCATGGGAATGAGCCTGCGCGCAATGGATCAGTATAACAAAGGTTTGGAACACGGTTCTGAATCACACAACGATCATATTTACGACTAATAGAAGCAGGAGAGATGCATCAGTCCTTAGGAAGGACATAGCTGTTTCCCTGTTCCGTTTATCTAAGCATTATAGATATTCTCCGGGAATTCGGCCGATAATCTCTCAATTCTGATTTTTCGTTGTTCTATAAATGAAAACATCCTGAAATGCAATGCACTTCAGGATGTTTTTTTAGCAGGATGATAAGCCGGGTTCTGTAACCGTAAATACGGGTTTCTATCATTTATCTGGTACTATTGTCACCAATAGTCTCATGCAACCTACCCCTTCCGACTTTCATACAAAACCAAAGCGGGCCGCTCTGTAGACTTACGTCAATCGAAATATATTTGGTCTTGCAACCCATGATGCGTACGGCTATCTCGGTCACCCGAAATACCGGTGGGCTCTTACCCCGCCTTTTCACCCTTACCCGGATTTTCACCCGGACGGTTCTTTTCTGTTACGCTACAATCCCCTTTCAAAGATCTTCCCGTTAGGAAGCATGGCGCCCTTTGTTGCCCGGACTTTCCTCATCAAAGACAAGCTTCGACGCGATAGAATCTCCTGCGCTACAAAGGTAATGCAATTTTGTTAAAAAAGGCCGTCCTTTTTGGACAGCCTCATTTTCTATGGTTAGATTTTCAAATTTGATTTTAATCAATACTATCTTCTTCAGCGTCTATCTTCTTAAAAGCTTGTTTCATCGCTAATTTATAAGCAGCGCAGGCACAGAGGAAATACACGACAGTTTGCCCCATCAGGAACCATAATTCGTTTGAAATAGCACTCAAATCGACACCCATGGTTCTCAATCGCAAATAGGCAGGGATCGCAGCAGTTGTCGGGAAAACATAGGACAAATGGTGAATCAGCGGAGGTATTGCCGATGAAGGCCATGATAATCCGCTTACAAATAAGATTGCAGGTGACAGAAATACCATGAACATCAAGGAGTGTTCGCGCCTTTTAAACAGCACTGACATTGTCATTCCAAGAAATGTTACAGCCATGATAAACGGAATCATCAGAAACAGAATTTTGAAAAAGCCTGACTTATCAGGGAAAGAAAACCAATCATAAACCCACAGTAAGCCGAATACCGTATTAAAGAGATAGATCAGAATATAGGCTAAGCTGTGCCCTAATACCAAAGGCATTACCTTCTGACTTTTACTCGAAGAGGGGACCATGAATTTGTAACGTTTCTTTTCACGTGTTGTTCCACCAAGCATCCCGATGCCAATAAGGAGTGTCTGTTGTAAGATAACCAGGATCATTCCGGGCATTACAAAAGACCCGTATGCAGATGACGGATTGTATAAATAATAAGCTTTAAAGGCTAAAGGATCACGAGCACTTAAGGCTTGTTCATATGATTTTTTCTGTCCCATCAGTTTCTTCATCTCAACTCCGGCTGAAAAATAAGAAGAAGACATAACTCCTGCCGTTAACACCTGTTTATACAATAAGAAATAGGAGGCATCACAATAAACACTGACTGCCGTTTGATGTCCATGATAAAGATCCTTTTCAAAATCTTTAGGGATGAGAAGCACCCCATTCACCTCGCCTTTATAAAACAGGTCTTTTGCCTCCTGCAGACTAGACGGTTTGTCCTTAACATTGATTTGCTCCGTTGCATCGGCCATTCTGGCTAAAAGCCGACTGGATGCGGTTTTATCCATATCAACAACCGCGACTGGAATGTCCCGGACTAGCTCTTTTTCATAGCCGATCGAGTATATAACAGGATAAGAAAGGATTGCGATTACAAATAATAACAATGCACCCGAATCCTTGAATATTGCTTTCAGCTCTTGTGTAAAGCAGTTAGCTGTCAGCGTAAATCCATCTTTAATTCTTTTTATCATCATTTAATATCTCCGATTTTATTAATGGTAAAAGGCCATCACTAAACACGCCCCCAATATCGTTCGTCGGTTAATATTCTCTTTAGTCTCGGAACAAACATTAATGACACCAGAATAAAAACGATGAATGTATACATCGGAGCAATCGCTTCAACTACAGGCTCTCCTCTTAATGACTGCCCTACAAAAACTTTCAGCCAATAGGTAAATGGGAAAAGATGAGCAAAGACTTTTGCAACGACAGGCATTCCAATAAGAGGAAATGTTAACCCGGAGAAAGTCAAGGCCATCATGGTATAAGCACTTCCCAAGGAAAGAGACAATCTGAGATTTGCAGAGAGGGCTATCAATAAAATTGCCATGCATTGATAGGCTAAGACCATTAAAAAACCGGTGAGCAATATAATTGAGAAACTTCCCCGGATAGGAGTTCCAAGGTATCGAAACAGAATATGATCCATTACCAGGATTTGCATCATGAACAGAATGGTATAGGGAAGCATTTTCCCGGCAATTGCAACGGTTATACTATTTCCCGCAGTGTCAAGCCATTCAGGACCTGTTCCGTTTTTCAATTCTGACCCGAATGCATAAATAGATCCGAGTAAGGTGAATACAATTACCATCACAGGCAATAGACTCGTCGTCAGAAAATAGGAGTAACTGCCAAAAGGGTTAAACAGAATATGTGAATTAACCCGTACCGGCATAATTTGACCCATTGCCTGCTCGGTCAGAATAGCTCCTGATTTCATGGCTACATTCAGTTTTATTCCGGCTGAAATAGTAGAGATGACCTTGTACAGTCCGCTATAAATAAGCCCCCCCTTTACAACATTCGTATTATTGATGTAAAGAATGATTCGGGGTGAACGCGCCTTGTAAACTTCCTTTTCCGTATCACGCTGGATATACAGGATTGCATCAGTCTTCCCTTTTTCCATGAGTCTTTTTCCCTCGGCCACATTCGGACACCGATAAGCAACAGCTGCAATAGGCGTTGCATCAACTAAACGGATTATTTTCTGCGAGAGCTCTGTATTATCGTCATCGACTACCGTAATCGGCAGGTTTCTGGGTACACCTCCAGAGAATATACTCATAATCAACAGGAACGAGAAGAGCGGTGCAATCATCGTTATGAAAATAAACACCCAACTCCCGGAGATTCGGTCAAATTCTCTTTTAACGACTTTTGAAAAAGGACTATCCCAAAAAGATTTCATGTTTTACGATTTTAAGATGAAAACATTCATTTGCAGAACAGTACTTATGCTGTTCAAACCAAGCATGGGAAAGCCTTATTTCTCTCCTACTTTCGACCAATTTACAATAGCACTCATTCCAGGGCGTAACCCATCAACCTTATTGACCGGTACTGCATGAACTTCAAATGTTTTCATATCAAAATCGCCCGAAGTTTTAGTTGAGTTCCAGGTAGCAAATTCACCCAAAGCATTTATATAAGATACTTTAAGACGAACCTCCTTATTCCCTAAAGCAGGGAAACGAGCCGAAAAAATACTTCCCATTCGAATCTTAGCCAGTAAATCTTCACGCAGATTAAAAGTAATCCAAACATCACTTAGATCAACAATTGAGATAACAGGATAACCGGATGGAACTAATTCTCCTCTTTCGGAGATGATATTTGCAATTTCGCCGCTTATCGGTGCAAAAATCTTGGTTTCATTCAGGTAGGACTGTACTTCGGAAATAATTCCTTTCGTATTGTTAACCATTGCAACAGCTGCTGCTTTATCTTCGATACGAGCCCCTTTACGAGCTTTAATCCATACCGCTTTAGCGGCATAAGCCGTTTGACGGGCAGCTTTCAATTGAGTTTCAGCTTCGTCACGTTTCTGATCGGGAACGACCCCTTCTTTATTTAGGTTATCGACACGTTTAAATGTTTTATCAGCCAGATCGGCAGCAGCCTGTGCTTTTAAATATGTATTGTATGCTGCCTGAATATCCTCGATCTGTGCCCCGTTGTATGCTTTATTCCGCTGAGCTTCTGCTGCAGATCTTGCAGCTTGAGCCTGCTCCATTTTTGCTGCAACTTCCGGACTGCTAATTAAAAAGAGCAAGTCTCCCTTATTGACATACTGACCTTTTTTCACAACCAGGCTATCAATTCTTCCGATCAGCTTCGAAGCGACTTTTACATGAGTAGCTTCAACTTCACCTTGTACTTCTATTGGTTCCGGTTTACTCAAGATAAACGCTGTATAGATAAAGAAAATCAACAATGCAGAGATTCCGATACCTGCAATCAGATTTTTTGACTTATTCATGATATGCTTATTTTTAAATGATTCAGATTAGTTAAAGGTATAAGAAGTTTGTACCGCTCCGGCACGATTTTGGTAAGCTACATACTGTTCAGAGATTCCTGAAAATTCTAAAATCTTGGCTAATGCAACATCAAACTGATAGGCCACCTGCAGTCGTTCCATTTTAACCTTGGCTAGATTTAAACGGGCATCAACGACTTCTGTTGAATTAGACATTCCTTCCCGGAATGCTTTTTCTCTGACCCTGAGATATTCTTCGGCAAATTGATAACTGGTTTCGAGCTGATGCAATTGTTCAACATCCATCATAAGCTCCTGATGCAATTTCTCAATCACGGTTCTGATATCATCTTTTGCCTTCAATTCTGCTTCGCGTACCTGATCTTCGACATACTGAGCAGCTTTTACTTTTTTTGATCTTGAAGCTCCGTCAAAGACGGTCCATCTTAATCCGACGCCGACCATCCAATCCGGCATATAGGGGGAAAGATCTTTATTGACGATATCATAGGTACCGATTACTGCGAGAGTCGGAAAATAATTCGCTGTTTCTGCTCTTGCCCCCTGATGAGCCAACTCCTTTTTGATCGCAACCTGACTTAACAATGGGTTATTTTTAAGAGCCAATTGTTTAAAATAATCAGAGGACTCAATATCGGCGAGATAGAAAAGAGGACTTGAAGGTTCAATCTCCTGATTATCCTCAAGAGACATTGTGTTTATCAATGCCTGGTTAATAATTTCAATATCTCGTTGCGATTTCTTCAACTCACGATCAGCTTGTGTATAAAAAACCTTTGCATGAAGCACCTCTGCATTGGCAAGCATTCCCTGTTTCTGCATCTTTTCAGCATCAGTAAGATGAGATTCCATCCCTTTTAACACTTCCTGCCGAACCATTAATGCCTGTTTCGCAAGACACAAGCCATAATATCGTTCTGCCAATTCACTGGTCAGTTCACCTTGCTTCTGTCTGTCGGTCTGTTTGGCTTCATCAACTTTAAACTTTGCAGCTTTATTAGCGGCATCGATTTTTCCTCCGGTATATAGAGGCCAGGTTACTCCGGCACTTACGGTAGCAAATCCCTTTTTCTGAATTATTTTATCCCATTCGGCGCTATTAATCTGCTGCAATCCCTCTTTTAATTTTCCCCGAATAGCTGCTGTCGATACATCATCGGGTAAAATTGGCATTACCGATGCAGTTTTCGGATCAGGATTCGGAACGCCTGAAAATTTGCCATAATTTGAAAGCGCTTGGTAAAGAGGAGTAATTGCATCGCGAACAGGGGTGAGATCCAAATGGATATCATCGGACATCTGCAAATAATCGGCATTCAAGGAAAGATTCGGGAAATATAAACCTCTTGCAGCTTTCATTTCCTGTTCTTTCTGTTTCTCCAAATAATTTGATTGCTTCAAAACATGGCTTTTTGTTCGGGTCACTTGCAACGCCTCATCAAATGAGATTCTGGATTGTGCCTGCCCAACATTAAACGAAAAAGACAAGCCTCCTGCGATCAGCCCCACTAACATTGTTTTTTGCCTGGTCCTCATGCTTTATGCTTTTAATGTTTTTATGATTATCTCAATAATATGTTCTTTATCGGTATTATCCCAGCTTTTATTCCCAAAGAAATTTTTTATTCTCAGATTTATAAATTGAATCGGAAAAATATTGACCAACATATAGATATCTTCTTCTGTTATAAATTCTCCGATCTCTCCTGAATTTGATCCAATATTTTTAATTTCCCTGCATAGTTTAAAAATACGCTCTCGCTCCCGGTCCCCTATCTTAAAATTATAATCATGCATCAGAACATAAAGGAACTTTATATGATCCGGGTTATTTTCTGCTATTTGAAAAATCTTCTTCACCAATAAGCTAACCACGTCTGCCACCCGATTGCACCTTTGCAATAACAATTCCAGTTCGTCGGCAATTTCATTCACTTTATTGCAAAGCAAATCGACTACAAGTTCTTCTTTCCCTTTATAGAAACGGTACAGATATCCTTCCGCAACTCCCGCTTTTTTTGCTATTGTGGCAATTGAGGCTCCTCCATACCCTTTTTCTACAACCATCTGGATTGCGGTTTCTTTAACCCTCTCCATTTTCGAAATATCTATGATTCTTGCCATATCTTGAATGAATAATCATTCATTAATTAACCAGCGCAAATCTAAAATAAGATTCATCAACTTCTTATTCTGATGAAATCTTTTTTCCATTTTTTCGGTTAAATTAACATGAAGAAGAATAAAGAAGAAAAGTCGTTGTAAATGCGGGATGGTTATACAATCTGGCATTAATAGTCACTCAAGACTTATTGTATCTGAATGGGCTTTATCGAATGACTTGTAAAGACTTTAAACATTTGTATTTTGAAAGAAATCTCAATAGGAGTATGAATAAAAACAGGGTGTTCCAAAATTTTGAAACACCCTGTTACCAGATATAATTTGAATTTAAAATATTTCTTTCTTCTCTATTTCAGAGTCTGGTCCGTATTCAAGATTAAACAAAGATTTATTCATAAAACCTCCTCCATGTTTAACTTGTTTAAATTGATAATCAGATTGTAACAGAGAAGTTTTGAAGTTACGAATATGCTTGTAAAAATCTTTGCCATTTCTTTTCAGAGCTTCAAAAAAGTAGCATCCAATATCATATCCCTGATAGCTATACTGATTCGGGGCAGTATGATAAGTACTTTCGTATAAAGCAATAAAGTTTTTCACCTCATCGCTTTTACGATCTACAAAATATGGAGACAAATAATTCAATCTCAATGAATGAAGAGTACGAACAGGAATGCTGGTAAATTTAGCAATTGAAGGCATTCCCCATGACGTGACAGGATAGGTTTCAGCTAAAGGAGTAATTGCACTGATCATTCTGTTTACAATCGCCTCATTGGTTGAAGGGATCACAAAGATATTTTCCCGATCCAGACTTATCAATTTTCGTAATGCGTCATTTTTCTTTCCGATAATAAATTCATGATAATTCCTCGATCCATATAATTTAGAATGGCAATATGCCTGAAGTTGATGTTCGTCGTTCTTTTGATACCCCGGAGTTAACAGGACAATGACATTATTTCCTTTCGAATTCCCGACTATGCAATCCCCTGTTTGCTCCAAAATAAAATCTTTATCAGGATTTATCTGAAACAAATATGGATTCGTTTCCAATGTTGGTGTTGAAGAACTTAAAGGTGAAACAATTGGTATTTTATGCTGTTGTGAAAATGCAGAAAAATGAACTTGTTCTTCATCATATACGGGCCCGATGATAAGATCGAGCTTCGAGAAATCTTCATTTTTTAACAGTGTGGATGCGATATTCGCATCTCCCTGGGTATCAAATACACTCAATTCAAGTTTAAGTCCGGCCTGTGCGAATGAATCAGCAGCTAATATTAACCCTTCGTAAAAATGTAAAAAATTGATACTTCGCGAATTGAGCTTTGAATCTTTACGTTCGACGATTTGTTTGGCTTGAGTTTTATCCCCTTTTGATTTTTTAAGGGATTCAGCACTATTATCAACAGACTTTTTTAAAGGAGGCTGACTGACTTTTTCATTCTGATTCAGATAAAAAGGGAGGAATATTCCCACATGAATGGCATTCGGATCAGAATATGATGGTTTCACATTGGGATAAGCCGTTAATGGCTGTTTGCTTTTTTCTGCAGGAACAGGGGCTGTTTGTTTTAATTTGGCGGAACCAGAAGGTGTTACCAAAGTTTCCTTTGTTTTTAGAGCGGGATTCGCTAAACTCTGTTTTGCCCCGGTCTGCACTTGCTTTTTACCCGGGATGATCAGAATCATTCCGGACTTCAATCCGCCAGCTAATTCAGGATTGGCCTTTATCAATTCATACGAAGAGATTCCGTATTTCTTTGCAATCGAATACGTAGATTCGCCCGAAACAGCTTGATGAATAGTCGTTTTTAACACTGATTGTTTGGATGTTTTCACCGGAATTCGGATAACCATTCCTGTTTTAAATCCATTTTTCAAGGCCGGATTTAATGCATTTAGTTCATCAACTGACACGTTATATCTTTTAGCAATCAAGGACAAAGATTCGCCGGAGACGATGGTGTGGGTTTGATAACTATATTTTTCAATAGTTCCGCTCTGCTTTACAGTTTGAGCCTGTAAATTATTTCCTGTCATTAGGAACAGAAAAAGCAGAAAGATCAGAATAAATGTACGTTTCATGACTTTAATTATTCCTGTTTATAAACAAAGTTACTAAAATAACGAACGAAAGTTACACAGCGCGCAATAAAACCCTTTCAGGGATTTTACAAGCAGGATAGGCATCTGTGTTTCAGCAAGCTGAATATCTTATTTTTCTGAAAGCCCCATACTCTGTGTCACAAAACAAATCGAAATCCTATCATTCCCTTCCTTTTATTTTTTATTCCCGAAATAACAGATACTCTTACCCGGTTAATTTTTGAACATTCGACCAACCTTCCTTGTACTAAAAATGTGCTCTGATAATAAACACAAAAACCAGTCCATTTTCGTTTATTCTACGAAAACGAACCGGTTTTTTATAGATTTCATCCGGTTTTTAATAAAAAGAAATTGAATTGAACTTTCTACTCAATGACTTTTTCGTCGGAATTAAACTGCTTCATGAATTGAGCTCTCTCATAACCTGCAGGATTCGGAGCATTCTTCAAACTCAATTTCCCTTTAAAATCAGAAATTGTTTGATATCCTTTCTCATTCATCCAAACCGTTAAATCGTTCAGAATTGTACCAATGTGTTCCGGCCCCTTTTTATAAAAAACCGATGCCATTTGAACCGCAGACGCACCGGCTAACAACATCTTAGCAACAGTCGCTCCGTCATGGATCCCGGTAGTGGCAGCCAGGTCGCAATTTATACTATCCGACATTAAACCGATCCAACGCAACGGAAGAGTATAATCAACCGCTTCACTAAAAGGAGAAGAAGGAATCAGCTTCATTTTGTCCAAATCAATATCAGGTGTATAGAAGCGATTAAACAGCGAAATCCCTGCAACCCCTTTTTCTGATAATGCCTGAATAACGGCACCAAGATTAGAGAAGAAAGGGCTTATCTTTACAGCTACAGGTATCTTCACCTTTTGCATTACATGCTCCACTGCAGACATATAGAACTCATTCTGATCTTCTGCACTTTTCCGGATATCGGAAGGAAGAAGGAATAGATTGAGTTCAAGTGCATCAGCTCCGGCTGCCTCAATTTTTTCGGCAAAGAAGCTCCATTCTCCGGCTGTAATACAATTTATACTGGCAATAATCGGAACTTTAACCTCTTTCCGAACTTCTTTAATCAGGTCAATGTAATGTCCGACATTTTCCTCCCTGATTTCATAATCAAAATAATCGAGCTGCTCGAGAAAGTGATGAGAAGTTCCTGCATTACGAAGAACCTGATCATATTCCTGCTTAATCTCTTCTTCAAAAATTGATTTAAGCACGATAGCCCCTGCTCCGCATTTAGCAAAGCGTTTAATTGATTCTGCATTTGCAGTAAGTCCGGAACTTGCGATAATAATCGGATTATCGAGTTTAAGACCAAAGAAACGGGTAGATAAATCAGCCATAAGAATATATTTTCAAGCCATGTTTAATTTTCCTTTCAGATATTTATCCATACCGGCAGCAGCTTTCCGACCATCGCCCATTGCAAGAATAACAGTTGCACCACCTCTTACAATGTCACCACCGGCAAAGACATCTTCGACAGAACTTTGCATCGTTTCCTGATTGACCTCAATGGTTCCCCATTTGCTTACTTTTAATTCAGGCATGCTGGACGGAATAAGCGGATTGGGAGAAACTCCGACTGCCACGACCACAACATCGACATCAATTTCAATGAATTCATCAGTTGCTATAGGACTACGACGACCAGAGGCATCAGGTTCGCCTAATATCATTTTTTGCAATTTCATTCTGCAAACCCGGCCCTTTTCATTTGCGAAATATTCGACCGGATTATGAAGGTTAAGGAATTCAATTCCTTCCTGTTCTGCATGATGAACTTCCTCAACCCGGGCAGGCATTTCCTCACGTGAACGGCGATATACAATAATGGATCGCTCTGCCCCTAACCGTTTTGCAGTTCGGACTGAATCCATTGCGGTATTTCCTCCACCGATTACAGCAATATTTTTCCCCAACAAGACAGGAGTGTCGTATTCCTGTTTCGCAGCATTCATCAGATTCACACGGGTCAGATACTCATTCGATGACATTATTCCGTTCAGGTTTTCACCCGGGATATTCATAAAACGAGGCAATCCGGCTCCACTTGCAACAAAGAATGCTTTAAAACCATCTGCTCTTAAATCATCTATCGTACTCGTCCTTCCGACAATGAAGTTGGTTTCAAACTTCACTCCCATTTTCCGGAGGTTATTCAGTTCTACATCCACAATGGCATTGGGAAGACGGAATTCCGGAATCCCATATTTTAATACACCACCGACTTCGTGCAGTGCTTCAAAGACAGTAACATCATAACCCAGTTTTACCATATCGCCGGCAAAAGAAAGAGACGAGGGGCCAGATCCGATTGCCGCAACTTTAATTCCATTTTGAGGAGCAGTCTTTGGAACAGACTGAATACCTGATTCTCTTTCGTAATCAGCAGCAAATCGCTCCAGATATCCGATAGCAACAGGCTGTTGGTTCAGCTTTACCTGATAGAAACAATTGGCTTCGCACTGTTTTTCCTGCGGGCAAACTCGACCACAAACAGCAGGAAGCGCACTTGTTTCTTTTAACGCAGCAGCAGCTTCAAGAAATTCACCGCGCTCTATATTCTTTATGAATTTTGGAATATTAATATTTACCGGACAGCCATTAATACAGGTAGGTGTTGGACAATCCATGCAACGTGTTGCTTCTCTCACGGCCTGGTCAGCATTCAATCCAAGATTGACTTCACGATCCTGATATTTTATTCTTTCTGAAGGCTCCCTCTCATTCATCAGAACACGCTCAATTTGAGTACGCTCTTTGTTTTTGATCCGGTTTCTCAGTTCTACTCTCCAAGGTTGATTACGTTCTTCTTTCAGAATTTCTTCCGGATATGACATATCTTTATGAATTAGATTTTTGACAATAAGTTTCAAATGCTTGCTTTTCTTCTGCGACGTACCCTCCCAAACGGTTTAACATCTCATCGAAGTCTATTTGATGAGCATCGAATTCAGGACCGTCAACACAGGTAAATTTAGTCTTTCCTCCAACAGACACACGGCAAGCACCGCACATTCCGGTTCCATCTACCATGATTGAATTCAGACTGGCCTGAGCCGGAATATTGTATTTCTTTGCAAGCAGTGCAGTAAACTTCATCATGATAGCCGGGCCAATTGCAATACATTCATCTACTTTTTCACGCAGGATTACTTCTTCTGCCCCTTGGGTAACCAACCCCTTTCTTCCGTAAGAACCATCATCGGTCATTATGATTACCTCATCCGACCACTTACGCATTTCCTCTTCAAGAATCAGAAGATCTTTGCTGCGGGCCGCTAAAACGGTAATGACTCTGTTGCCTGCCTTTTTGAATCCTTCGACAATTGGTAACAATGGAGCGATTCCAACTCCTCCTCCGCAAGCAAGCAAGGTTCCTATTTTTTCAATATGTGTTGGTTTTCCTAACGGACCGACCAAATCAGTAATGTATTCACCGGGATTTAATGCAACCAGTTTGGCTGAACTTACCCCTACGATCTGAACAATCAGTGTAATTGTTCCTTTTTGAATATCTGAACCTGCAATGGTAAGAGGAATTCGTTCTCCCTTCTCCCCCACCCGAAGAATTACAAAATTCCCCGGTTTCCTGGAACGCGCAATTAATGGCGCCTCAACTTCTATTCGAACAACTTTCTCTGAAAGATATTCTTTACTAATTATTTTATTCATCTGTATGACTTTTATCTTGCAGCTTTGAATTTCAAAAATAATAATACTCAAAGCATATACCACCAGACACAGCTCTTTTTTCTAAAATTTGATTCTGTTTTTAATTCTTAGCCCATTTTGGAAGGAATCCGGCTTTAATATTAAGACCGATTTAAACGCATATCGTATCTCAAAACTTTGTATTTTTGAAGTTTGATCTTATAGGTTGACAATCATTTTGAATGCAGACTTAAAAGAATTTGGTTTTGTACACTTAAGATTATTAATCTTTTACAGAAAGAATCAATGAAAGAAAAAGATAATTGGAAGAACAGGCTCGGGGTGGTTTATTCCACAAGTAATGAGTTCGATTATGAACATGGGAAAGATACTGAAGAAGAAACACTTCCTCCGGGGAAACAGAATCTAAGAGTAATGCTTGACTCCAAACAAAGAAAAGGGAAAAGCGTCACCTTGATTTCAGGCTTTATAGGTTCTAAAGACGACTTGGAAGATCTTGCAAAGTTTTTAAAATCTAAATGTGGAGTCGGAGGATCAGCTAAAGAGGGTTTGATTTTAATTCAGGGAGACCATCGGGAAAAGATCATGCAACTTTTGCTTGAGAAAGGATACAAAGCAAAAAAAGCAGGAGGTTGATCATCTAAAGTAATTTGGTAGCAATGTCATTGAAATTTATTATTGCTCTTACGGAGCATCGAAATCTTGGATATATTCTTGCCCCCTATTTGATAAAAGAGTCAGAGAGCGGACCATTTTACACAATTGTAAAACTTGTCCGTCAGCATGACCTCAATCAATCGGAGTACTCATTTTCCAATTCTGAAAAAGAGCTGATT
Source organism: Bacteroidota bacterium (assembly GCA_030706665.1). GTDB lineage: Bacteria > Bacteroidota > Bacteroidia > Bacteroidales > Prolixibacteraceae > JAUZOB01. Next base: position 3,824 of record JAUZOB010000024.1, on the reverse strand, counting down.
AAATTATCAGAGAATTACAGCGATGAAACTTTAGCTGCAAAATATTCTAAAGAAAAGAATTTACAGGATTTTTATAAAAAGACAAGTCCCGAGACTTTTTCTAATTTGATAATCCCCCGTATCGAGAAGAATATTCTAAAAAGTATCCGACTGATCCGTGAATGTGGAATCCCTCTCTACTTAAAAGCTGCCAAATACTCAAATCTATATGATGAAGATCTAATTGAGATTTCTCCGGAACCGACTAAGGCTATTTTCAATTTTGAGAGGACACAGACTGAGATACGATACTTTCTTAGCATCATGCATAATGATAAAGTCATCAGACTGACCAATAAGAAAGCAATTATCCTTACCAACAGTCCCTGTAGTCTCGTCTTAAATAACAGATTATATTACTTTGACGATGTTACGGGGAAAAATCTTACTCCTTTCTTTGAGAAGCAATATATTTCTGTTCCGCTTTCAATGGAAGAAAAATATTTTAAGACATTCATACTGAATAGTATCATTCACAACAAGGTCAATGCTATAGGATTTAAAATCAGCGAATCGTACCCTGTTCCAGAGGTAATCCTTTCTATTGAGAACACGATCACCAATCAACCGGCTTTAGTATTGCAGTTTCGATATGGGAGTAAAGAGTTTCTGGCTAATGATCCGGACACACATTCCGTTTATCTTGAAAAACAGGAAGGTGAATATGTTTTTTATAAGTTTAATCGGGATCCGAAATTTGAAAAAGAGATTATTTCCCAATTGGAAGCATTGGGACTTAAACTCAACCAAAGTATATTCCTTCCTGTTCATTGCAATAGCGATGATCCGTCCGAGAAATTTTATTCTTTGATCCAATGGATTAACGAATATCAGCATATCCTTTCGGAAAAGAATATCCATATCGACCAAAATAAGTTAGAGTCGAAATATTATACAGGCGATCGACATCTTGACTTCAAGTTCTACAACAATGACGATTGGTTTGATATTTATGCAGTGGTATCATTCGGCTCTTTTCAAATCCCCTTTATCCGTTTTAAGAAAAACATCTTAAACGGGATTCGTGAATTTGAGTTACCAAATGGAGAAATCGCAATACTGCCTTTGGAATGGTTCAGTAAATACCGTGACATCTTTCCTTTTGCCGGTAGCGAAGGAAACAACATACGCTTCAAAAATCATCATTTTCAATTGGTAAAAGATGCCTTTATCGAAAAGGACAAACAATATATCGATGATTTTGAGAAACTGACATCCATTGAAAAAGTTCCGCTTATTCCTGTACCAGAAGGATTAAAAGCTCAATTGCGATCTTATCAGACCGAAGGATTTAGCTGGATGGAACATCTCAGAATAAACAAATTCGGCGGATGCCTCGCCGATGACATGGGACTTGGTAAGACACTTCAAACACTTACATTGCTATTAAAACAAAAGAAAGAACATCATGATCCCATGAGCTTCTACTTAAGAGAAGAAGGACAGCTTTCTCTCTTTGGAGCTCAAGCTCCTTCCAAACCAATACAGCCAGCATCATTAATTGTTGTTCCAACTTCTTTAATCCACAATTGGGAAAATGAAATTAAAAAATTCACACCTAAATTAAAATGCTTCCGTTATGTCGGAAGCAAACGAAAGAAAAATATAAAACTGGGATTAATTATTCAGCATTACGATATCATCTTAACAACCTATGGTACTTTAAGAAACGATTTTCAAACTCTGTCTCAATATTTATTCTATTATCTGATTCTGGATGAAAGTCAGTACATTAAAAACCCGGCTTCAAAAACCTATAAAGCTGTCCTGCAAATTAAATCACAACACAAATTGGTTATCACAGGAACTCCGATAGAGAACTCACTACTCGATCTTTGGGCTCAGCTCAATTTTCTGAATCCGGGGTTGTTAGGGAGTATGAAATATTTTCAGCAAGAATATATTCAACCTGTTGAAAAAAGGAATGACGAGGAACAGCAAGCAAAATTAAAGAAACTGATTCAGCCTTTTATTCTTCGAAGGACTAAAGATGAAGTCGCCAGAGACCTTCCTCCGCTCACAGAACAAGTGTTATTTTGTGAGATGAGTCCGGAGCAAAAAGAGATTTATGAAGAAGAGAAATCAGCCGTCCGCAATCAAATTATGAACAGTGTGGATCAAAATGGAATTGAGCAATCTACCATAATGGTGCTTCAGGGACTGACAAGGCTCAGACAGCTTGCCAATCATCCGGTTCTTTTAAGAGACGATTATACGGCCGATTCGGGAAAGTTTAATGAGATTCTGCGTAGTATCTCAAACTTAATGGCTGAAAATCATAAAGTCCTTATATTCTCTACATTTGTAAGTCATCTTAATCTGTTGGCAAAATCTTTTATCAAGAAAGGATGGAAATACACAATCCTTACCGGTCAAACCACTGACAGAGAAAAGGTCATCAATGAATTTCAGGAAGACGAAAATACCCGCATCTTCCTAATTTCATTAAAAGCCGGAGGAGTCGGATTAAACCTTACATCTGCAGATTATGTCTTCATTATAGATCCCTGGTGGAATCCGGCGGCAGAGAATCAGGCGATTAATCGTGCTCACCGGATAGGACAAGATAAAAAGGTGTTTGTGTATCGTTTTATTGCCAAACATACCATTGAGCAGAAAATACAGCATTTAAAAGAACGTAAGTCAAAGCTTGCAGAACTATTTATCAACTCAAATAATCCATTAAAAACAATTACTCGTGAAGAAATTATTGAACTATTTACATAAAAGGAACCAAAAGATTTCAATAAGTCAAATCATCTTTCTGACAGCATTTGTTCTCTTTATTACCTGTAATCCCATTTTTGCCCAAACATGCAAACTATCATTAAAAGAGGCGGTGCTGGGAAAAACATCAACACTGGCTCCCAATACCCTTCATCAGCTTAGATGGAGACCTGGCAGTAATAGGATGTACTCCTATGTAAAAGACAATATTTTGATCGGGGAAACAATGAAAAGCAGGAAACAAATTAATCTTTTATCCCTCGACAAACTGAAAGAGCTTCCTGCATTGTCCAACTTACAGGTTCTTCCCATGATGAACTGGGCTTCTCCCAATGAGGTTTGTTTTTCTGCCAATCACACCTATTGGATATATAATGTTATAACGAATCAAATTGCATTAGAAATAAAATATCCGGAAGAAGCAGCATCTTTCGATTATTCAGACCAAGCTAAAGCATTGGCCTATACAAAAAAGAATAATCTCTTCATCGCCAAATCCGGTAAAGTCTTACAGCTATCTAAAGAACCAAATAATGCAATATTGTATGGGTCATCCGTTCATCGGGAAGAATTTGGTATTACCAAAGGCACATTCTGGTCACCTCAAGGGAATATGCTTGCTTTTTACCGCATGGATGAAACAATGGTCAAAGACTATCCCCTTGTCAATTACATGGCGCCTGAAGCTGAAGTTAAGCTTATCAAATATCCTATGGCAGGCGATCGTAGTCATCAGGTAAAAGTCGGGGTTTACGATCTGAAAACACATGCGTCAATTTATCTGAAGACAGGAGAACCTGATGATCATTATTTAACGAACCTAAGCTGGACTCCCGATGAAAAGAATATCATATTGTTAGAACTAAACAGGGAACAGAATCATTTGAAGATGAATCTTTATAATGCTCATACCGGAGATTTTATTCGTACAATTCTTGAGGAGAAAAGTAAAACCTATGTTGAACCGTTACACCCTCTTTTATTTTCTAAAACTGAATCAGGAACTTTTTTCTATCAATCAAGAAAAGACGGATATAACCACATTTATAAGTGCAGTA
>JAUZOB010000239.1 GCA_030706665.1 Bacteroidota bacterium | reverse complement strand
GAGGACCTGCAGCGAAAGCGTAGATAATTAAAATCTTTCAAATTCATATAAAGAGGGTGTTCGGTTTCGGACACCCTCTTTCTTTTGGTGTGCCGTACATATTTAATAACTTGGTGGTGCAAGTCCATATGTCCGAGGAATTTTTTATTATAACTTTGCACCCCCTTAAATTTTTGGAATGAGGTTTAAAGAATACTTCCCATATTATAAAAGGAATCTGGCAATTGCTGTTCCGGTAATATTTTCCCAGGTCGGACAAGTGCTGGTTCAGTTTGTCGATAATATCATGGTTGGACATCTGGGCACAGCTCAACTTGCTGCTGCTTCCTTTGCCGGATCTGTATTTATTAACGGGTTAATATTTGGAATGGGATTCTCGTTCGGATTAACACCTCTGGTCGGAAAAGCATTTGGGAAAGGCCGGTTCCGCGAAGCTGCCAGATTATTCCAAAACTCATTGCTGACGAATCTTCTGATTTCCTTTGTTCTTACGCTTATCATGTTTGGGTTGTCGTTCTTTATGGATAGGATGGGGCAACCGGCAGAAGTTGTGAAACTTGCGGTTCCGTTTTATCGAATCCTGGTGATTTCCATCATCCCCTTTTTGTTATTCTTTTCATTTAAACAATTTGCCGAAGGTATTGGCAATACAAAGGTTTCAATGTATATCACGATTTGGATAAACGTTGTGAATATCATTCTGAATTATCTGCTGATATACGGGAAGTTCGGATTCCCTCATCTGGGAATGATCGGCTCGAGTGTCGCTACTTTAATTGCAAGAATTACGATGCCTATCGCCATGCTTGTCGTATTTCTGAAAAAGGATAATTTCAGACGCTACTTTTACTTTTTCAGACAATCGGACTTCAGCATTCAGGTTGTTTCAAGATTGTCAAAAATAGGAACCCCAATCGGAGGACAGATGATCATTGAAGTATTGGCTTTCAGTCTGGGCTCAATTATGATGGGATGGTTCGGCGATGTTCCTTTGGCCTCTCATCAAATAGCATTGACATTGGCTACAATGACCTTTATGGTATCCACGGGAATATCTTCCGGAACCACAATCAGGGTAAGCCATCAGCTGGGAGCACATCGTTTTAAGGAAATGCGGCATGCTGCATTCGCCTCGTTCCATATGGTCCTGGGATTTATGACAATCTCTGCATGCTTGTTCATGCTATTCAGAAATGTCTTGCCACAGCTGTTCACTGCTGATCCTAAAGTGATCACCCTGGCTGCCGAACTGCTTATCGTTGCCGGATTCTTCCAGATCTTCGACGGACTGCAGGTTGTTTCCCTTGGAGCTTTAAGGGGAGTGGCAGACGTGAAAACGCCTATGTATCTGGCTTTCTTCTCATACATTGTCATCACCTTGCCAATTAGCTACTTGTGTGCTTTTATCTTTAAATTGGGGCCTGTCGGAATCTGGATCGGCTTTTTAGCCGGATTAATGTTTGCAGCATCCACCTTCTTTCTTCGTTTTAATAGGTACAGCAAGTCGTTGATTAAGCGATCTTACTGATGTCGCTGTCTGAAATAAACGACAAAATCCGTAAAATGGATCGGCACGATACCTGTTCGCAAAATCTGTTTATGAGAGAAAGCAAAATACATCCTAAGAACAGATAAAATAGCGATACTGTAAATAAACAAGTCAGGAAAACAGGGGACAGAAAGACATATTAAGAACCGATCGTAAATGGTGAACAACGGTCTGGAGAACCCCAATGATCCGCTTCTTGAAAGAATTATGACAATTAGGAAAGCTCCTGATCTATCGTCAAAATAGTATATAATGATTCCAAATTAGTGCATGGTTAAGGCGTTAGATAAACTTTTGAAAATATTGGTTGATTGTTCTAATTGCTTACTTCTAGCTTTATACGCTGTTTTTTTGTTTTAAGAGGAGGAGAATTCCATTCCATTTAAATGAAATTATTTTGAAATGATTCACTTCCCGATTCTTAATCGCTTGATTTCTAAAGCTTGAATTTTTATATTTGCTCGCCTTATTTAAAAAATGTAAACAAACATGAAGGGATTAAAGATTATTGTTCTTGCAAAGCAAGTGCCTGACACCCGGAATGTTGGCAAGGATGCGATGAAAGCTGACGGAACAGTGAACCGTGCAGCTCTTCCTGCCATTTTCAACCCGGAAGATCTTAATGCTTTGGAACAAGCATTAGAAATTAAAGACCAAATACCCGGCACAACTGTGACTATCCTTACCATGGGACCAAGTCGTGCTTCTGAGATTATCAGAGAAGGCCTTTATCGGGGTGCAGATGATGGTGTATTGCTAACAGACCGCGCATTCGCAGGGTCAGATACTCTTGCCACTTCTTATGCTATTTCGCAGGCAATTCGCAAAATTGGGGAATACGATATGATAGTCGCTGGCCGTCAGGCTATTGACGGTGATACTGCTCAGGTAGGGCCTCAGGTTGCTGAAAAACTTGGTTTGCCTCAAATTACCTATGCTGAGAAGGTTGTCGCAGAGTCGGATGGAAAGATCAAAGTAACACGTCGTCTGGAAAACGGAGTGGAAGATGTAACATGTCCTCTGCCGGTTCTGGTTACTGTTACCAGTTCAGCTCCGGATTGTCGTACGCGCAATGCCAAATTAATAATGAAGTATAAACATGCACTGTCTGTTTCTGAGACTCAGAATACTTCGGAAGATTACATACAGTTGTGTAATGATAGGCCTTATCTGACAATTCGTGAATTCACCGTAAATGACATTGATACTGATGCTTCACAATTGGGACTCACGGGTTCGCCAACAAAAGTGAAGAATATCGAAAGTATTGTCCTTCAGGCTAAAGAAGCTAAAAAGATGACTCCTTCGGATGATGAAATTGATAATCTCATGAAGGAACTGATTGCAAGTCACGTTATTGGTTAATTCATTATTCAGAAATTTAATAGCACAAAATAATGAACAGTATTTTTGTTTATTGTGAAGTCGATGAAGGGAAAGTAGCCGAGGTAAGTCAGGAACTGCTAACCAAAGGCCGTTCTCTTGCCGATGAGCTGAAATGTAACCTCGAAGCCATTGCCATCGGATCAAATCTTGATGGGATCGAAGCTCAGATCTTCCCTTATGGCGTAGATGTTCTTCATGTAGCTGATGACGCTCGTCTGTATCCTTATACAACAAATCCCCATGCTTCAATAGTAATCGGTTTATTCAAAGAAGAAAAACCGCAAATTGCTCTAATGGGAGCATCAAGCATTGGCCGTGACCTTGGTCCGCGAGTATCTTCTGCTCTTCACAGTGGTTTAACTGCTGACTGTACCAGTTTGGTAATCGGTGGACACGAAGACAAGAAGGCCGGTAAAGTTTATGAAAATCTGCTTTATCAGATCAGACCAGCTTTCGGAGGAAACATTATTGCAACCATCATTAACCCTGAATGCCGTCCTCAAATGGCGACTGTTCGCGAGGGTGTGATGAAAAAAGAAATAAGAGATCCTAAATATAAAGGTACCCTGAATAAGCTTGACGTTTCAAAATATGTATCTGATGTCGATTTCGTAGTAGAAGTTGTCAGCAGGCATCTTGAAAAAAGCAAGATCAATATTAAAGGGGCTCCGATTGTCGTTGCCGGTGGTTACGGGGTAGGATCCAAAGAAAACTTTAAGTTGCTTCATGAACTTGCTGAAGTACTCGGCGGCGAAGTAGGTGCTTCGCGTGCTGCTGTCGATGCAGGTTATACCGAACACGATCGTCAGATTGGACAAACAGGTGTTACTGTTCGCCCTAAACTTTATATCGCTTGTGGAATCTCAGGCCAGGTTCAGCATAGAGCCGGAATGGATGAGTCTGCTCAGATCATCTCTATTAATAACGATCCCGATGCTCCGATTAATAGCATCGCAGATTATGTCATCATTGGAGATGTTGTGGAAGTTGTATCGAAAATGATCAAATTCTACAAGAGTAATACTAAGTAGTTTTTGTACAAAATGCCGTACGAACGGTTAAATTGAATCAAAAATGGCAAACTTTTATATCGATAATAAAGACCTGAAATTCCACTTGACCCATCCGATGATGGAGAAGATTGTCAAGCTGAAGGAAAGGAATTTCTCGGATAAAGATAAGTTCGACTATGCTCCCCTCGATTTCGAGGATGCAATGGATAGCTATGACAAAGTTCTTGACGTTATTGGAGAGATTTGTGGCGACATTATTGCACCGAATGCAGAAGGAGTTGATGCCGAAGGTCCGAAAGTTGTAGATGGGCACGTTGTTTATGCTCCCGGAACGAAAAGAAACCTCGATGCATTGATCCATGCCGGACTTATGGGGATTACGCTCCCTCGTAAATTTGACGGATTGAATTTCCCGATCGTTCCTTACATCATGGCCGCTGATATCGTATCTCGTGCAGATGCCGGTTTTGTGAATATCTGGGGACTTCAGGACTGTGCTGAAACTCTGAACGAGTTCGCTTCCGAAGAACAAAAAGAACGCTACCTGACCCGCGTTTGTGCTGGTGAGACGATGGCTATGGACCTTACTGAACCGGATGCCGGATCAGACCTCCAGGCCGTACAGCTGAAAGCTCATTTTGATGAAAAATCAGGGAAATGGATTTTGAATGGAGTAAAACGATTCATTACCAATGGTGATGGAGATATTGCTTTGGTTCTTGCCCGTTCTGAAGATGGGACAAAAGACGGTCGTGGACTGTCAATGTTTGTATATGACAAACGTGACGGTGGCGTAACTGTTCGTCGTATCGAACACAAAATGGGTATCATTGGTTCTCCTACCTGCGAACTGGTTTTCAAAGATGCTCCTTCCGAATTGGTCGGTTCTCGTAAAATGGGACTTATCAAATATGTAATGGCATTGATGAACGGTGCTCGTCTTGGTATCGGCGCACAGTCAGTAGGGGTATCTGAATCTGCATATCGCGAAGCTCTTGCTTATGCAAAGGAACGTCAGCAATTTGGCAAACCAATTATTGAATTCCCTGCAATATATGAGATGCTAACCAATATGAAAGCAAAATTGGATGCGTCTCGTTCAATGCTTTACGAAACATCTCGTTTTGTTGACATCTATAAGACTTACGACCATATTTCAAGCGAACGTTCTTTAACCAAAGAGGAACGCGAAGAAATGAAGCGTTATCAAAAACTCGCCGATTTCTACACTCCGCTTCTGAAAGGTATGACATCTGAATTCTGTAACCAACTTGCATATGATGCAATCCAGATACATGGAGGTTCAGGATTTATGAAAGACTATCCGGTCGAAAGAATCTATCGTGATGCCCGTATTACAACAATTTACGAAGGAACAACTCAGCTTCAGGTTGTCGCTGCAATCAGAGGTGTAACTACCGGT
>JAUZOB010000238.1 GCA_030706665.1 Bacteroidota bacterium | reverse complement strand
TCCGTTTCTCCAAATAGCATCACCATAATATAACCAGTATGGAGACGGCCAGGTACCGATAGTCAGACTAACATAGAGATCCGGTTTTATAGCTCTTAAATCACCTACCAATTTTAACAGAGCATCAATGTCTTTTTCATAACGGGAACTGGCCCCTTCAGTTGCATCACCTGCACCTACTCCATCAAATTTGAACATCGAAACACTGTATTTTGTTATGAAATCGGCAGTGACACTTTTAAAGCGATTGAAATAGACTGGTCCTGACAATGAAAAACCGTTTTCATTTGTTTCAAAAGGAGGAGTCTGGACTTTACCATATTCGAGTCTTTGTTTCTTAGCTTCATCATATCCTCCCCAAGGCGAAATCCAAACCCCTAAGCTGGCATGGTATTTTTTTACAAGTTTTGTAATGTTTGAAAAACCTTTCGGGAAACCGCTATTAAATTGCCATAAAGTCTGGGTGTTGTCCCATCCGTCATCAAACAAAAAGGCTTTCATGGGGGTGTGCCTTTTTGTAATCAGACTATCTCCGAACATTTGTATGCGATCCTGGCAGGATTTGTCGTCAAGCTTACGGTCAGTCCAAGAGAGGTCATACCATGAATTATAGTGCAATTGTTGGTGATAAGGGACCACTCTTTCTCTTTCTAAATAATAAAGAAAAGAACGCCTTACCTGATTATGAGGAGAGACACCCCATACTACCGAAAAAGTCAAAGGTGCAGATGATTTGAGAGCTGAATATCGTTTGATAAATGACACCATTTTCCCACTTGTGATTTCATTTTGACTCATCGGATGTTCAAATGCAAAAAATATCTCTTCGGATACAATTGGAGATCCGGCGACAAGGCCGTAAGGTTTAACGCCAGATGCCTGGGGTATCTCCAGTAGGTTGATTTTGTCAACCATCAAAGAGTCTTCTGGTGTTAAAGTAAATTGCTGACGAATATAGTTGGAGTTATTTTTGAGTATAACTTCCCAGTGAAGCTTTAATTGCGCCTTTTCACAGTATAAATCTACACTTAATTTTTTCCCTTTGTCTTTACCAGAGCGATTGATTGATTGGGAATTTGCATGAATATTCTGGATTTTTAGATTATTAATTAATTTGAATTCATTTGAAGATAATGATTCTCCATTTTTTAATGATATAGAAAACCATATATTGTTATTCCATTGGATAAGTTGTTGGGTTTCTTTGTCCAATATGCTTTCCGCCTGTATCAGATGGTCTTTTATTTTCCATTTAGCAGATAAAACGTTATTCACAATCAGAATCTGATCTCCGGAAACAGTAATTGTAGCAGTTCCGATAGAATGCCCCGGATAAGCGGGTTGTGATACGGAAACTTTTGCGATAAACAGGCTTAGAAATACTAAAACTAATTTCGCTTTCATTGTGAGGTAAAATATATTAGTTAATAAAAGAAACTTTAAATACGTTGATCGTTATTTATTTTTTGCTGGAGATCAGCTCGGGTTTCAGAAAATTTGCGATTTTCCAGTAACCTTGGGCGTTGGGGTGTAAGCCGTCCTGAAAAAGAGACTCATCAATGTGGCCGTTTGGTTGAAGTAAAGAATTTCCCGGATCTGTATATTTTACATTTAATTGTCCTGCTAGTCGGGCAATTGAATAGTTGAGATTTTTAATTCGATCTTCCATGGAACGACGAGGCAGTAACCCAATTAAAGTGATTTGTGCTTGAGGTTGTCGTTGAATAATGACCTCACCTAATTGTTTTAATCCTGCAATGATTTCATCATTCGTATTATCGACTAAATTGTTGGTTCCGATCATGATTAAAACTTGTTTCGCTTTAAAACCGTCGAGTTCTCCGTGATAAATTCGCCATAATACGTTTTCGATTTTGTCCCATCCGAAGCCGAAGTTACCGACATTGAGTGGGCTGAATTCTTTGTCCCAGGAATCGCTTCCTCTGGCAATTGGGGCTTTGGGCTCCCCTCCCCAGTAATGAATGATGGAGTTACCGATAAAAACGATCGATGGTGGATTTTTGCTGTTCAGCTTCATTCGTTCGTTATGTCGTTCTTCCCAGTTGTAGTAACCATCGCGATACTGGATGCATGGTTGGGTTGTTATTTCATTCCCGATAGGTTCATCCAGAATTTTTCTGAGGTAACTTTCGAAAGCATCAGCATAATGAAGCATCCCCACGTCATTGGGGTGTAACCCGTCGATAGTACTATTCAGGTCAAGATGAATGGCATTGTTGGGAATTAGATACACTTTTTTAATATCTTCGGTTTTTAGTAGTTGAAAAGATTTATCAAGAACAAGGTTGACTCCGGAGTAGTCATGCAAGCGGGTTGTATCCATAACATTTTCTGCAATGCCACTATGAGCTGTCAGAAGAATAGGGACTTCTGGATGCTGTTTTCGGAGACGATGGACGGTTTCAAGTATTCTACGGGTCACTTCGTCTGGTTTAAAACCAGAAAGTACGGTAAGATTTGGCAGACAATCCAGGATATAAGCTTTGGCATCGATTTCATTGAGTAGATCGGTAACCGAATTTTCCAGTTTTCCGCTGCCTGAGAAGCTGATGTCAATTATAGGGTGGTCTAAGCGACGTCCTAGTATGTTTGTCCATGCCATTCCGGGTCTGGAAGCACAAGCCCCCTGCCCAATTGACGTTCCGTATACAACAATGGGCTTATCTTTTCTGGTCTGTAGTGGAATAAATTGAGCATCGGTAGGTACTCCGATCTCGAGCCAGGTGACGGCGTTGTAAAGAGGCAGATAAAGGCGATATTCGCAGCCTTTTTCTTTGTAATAATCGCCACCATAAAGATTCGTATACTTGTAGGTAATTGTGTCGCTAAAAGAAAAGTTTCCGGCAGCCCATTGCCAACGACCATCTTTATCGACTGCATATAGATCGATTCCGCTAACTCCGGTAGAGGGCATGTGTGACATGGCAAACTCCCCATTTACTTTATACCGGATTGTTATGGAAGATGCATTTGATTTAAACCGTAACATAAGTCCGGCAGCACTATGTGAGATGTTCCAAACATTAGGATTAACTGTTTTTTCAGCTCTTGCCGGAAAACGGTCGTAAGTGTTTTTTACTTCATTAGGCCAGGCTTGTCCTTCAATGACAGAAAATTTGCTATCTGCCGGATTCCACCATTTTAAAGAAATGGAATTTTGTGCCGATGCACTGATTGTTTGAAAGAAAACCAGATATGAGAGAATGATTCTAATTGTTTTCATGATAAGAAAATTGAAAATGATTGGATTCAGTAGGATACTCGAAGTTATTCTTTGCAGCCCGCCTTATTTAGATACACAATTTTAAATACGGCACTATGTTTTAGCTTATTATTCTTTTGAAGAGAGGAGGGAATCAGAATGTGTAGATTCCCTTTTTGATAATTCCAATCCGGTTTTTTCCTTTCACCTAACAAAATGACCTCTTACCCAATCGTCCGGACAGATGGTCCAGCTTTCGGTAGCCCCCCATTGACTGTAAGGTCCCCAGATCGATCTTTTAGGGTTGTGAGTTATTCTTCTACTGACATCAGTAGAATGTGTTTTACAATAGGAATAAGATCTTTTCCGGATGTTTCGTTCGTTATCTTTCTATTTGCTTCCACCCAGTTACGTTCCCAATGAAAGAAATCAATGTTCTCTGTTTTTTGTCCCTGCAATTGTTGACGCAATGAATCAAAATACATTTTCCATCGCTCCTTATAGAAATTATTCATCAATCCGCTCCACTCTTTATAAGCATATTCATGCAGGTTATCTACCTTGGGATCATTCTCTCCCCAATAAGTAATTAACATCATCAGGTTATGTAAGTACATCTCTTTTTCTTCGGAAGTATTCCCTAAACGCAGAGCCTGTTTTTGCCATTTACTCAAACAGAAATATGGATCGTTGTGAAGTAAATCGTCGTTTAGTGAAATCATATACAGGAAATGGGCTGACGCATCATCAAATGCCTTTAGATCCTTATGATTAACTGCCTCCACAATTTGTTGAAATACGATATCTCCTTTGTTCGCAAGTACCTGACGGGATAGATTGATCAAGTCGATCCGATAGGTTTCTGAGTTCTTCATTTCAGGGGCAACTTGTGCAAAAAGTTTTACCGCTTCTTCAAATTTATTCACATCATAATTTCGTTTGCGGGTTCCCCAGCTTGAAACAGATTTGATTTCAAGTTTAGGGCGTGCACAAAAGGCTGATTCCGGGGCACCTTCCTGATAACCGGGGATGCTGTTGTAAATCGTTTCGAGGAAAAGGTTCCAGGCCTTTCTCAGTGTCTGGTTGTTTGTTCCGTAACGATAGGCTACATAGTCTGCAATCCATTTTTCTGCATCGACATGTTCTTTTCTCCATCCCAATTCAAGCATCAAATCGTAAACTACAGGATTGTTATTAATTCCTTCGGGCATAATGCCGATTCCTTTCATATACTGATTGAACGGACTCTTTTTTATCCGTTCCACTTCATCGGCATAGCGTTGCAGTTTCCCATACAGACCGGGGCGTTCCCCGAAGTTATTTACAATGCACCAGATAAAAGGAGTGGATTCGTAACCTTTGCGCGTTTCCCAGTTATTCGTAAATTCTCCGAATAATTCCTGAATTAGAACCTTCGATTTATCCAGACCTTTCAGCATATCCGTTTTGGGATTGTCCTGCCAACCTTGTAACACCCATGTTGATCCAGGAAAGTATCTATTCATCTCTTTTTGAATGGAAGCCCCTGCAGCGCTCAGGTTTACCCCTTCTGTAATGCCCCCTTCATGAAAAGGGTCCCCTGCAAAGAAATGGATATCTTTGCCATAGAGTTTTTGAATCTCCTGGTAATAGATCCCTGCAATGCGAGTAAAAGCAGTGTCTGTCGGATCAAGGATGTCAGGACGTTTAAAGGCACCCCAGTTCCCCTGGTTGATAATATGTGCTTTACTTTTTTCTTTGAAGGAGCTTGGTACCATGCCATAGAAACCGGTCAATACCGGTTCTATCCCCAGTTCTTTCATATGGCGGATCATCTTTTGCTGCAATTTCTTTCGACTGTCAATCATCGACTGCGGCATGGGACCTCCCCATTTTTGAATGTTCCCCATTAACCACCATGCATTATAGGCAGGCCCGACCAGGAAGTCATTGATCTCTTCGGAGGTGTAGCCCAATTTTCGTAACGTATTTTGCCATACTGCTTCCATTCCGTTCGCCACCAGCATCACGTTTACTCCATTTAAAGCCATCCAGTCAATTTCCCGTTCCCAATCTTTCCAACTGTAAAAGCTCATGGGGTAGTTGGAAGTACAGAAATTCAAAGAATAACGGTAAGTTGTGGGAGCTTCTATCGTTACAGGTTCGGGTATTTCTGGCAGAGGAGTGAC
>JAUZOB010000237.1 GCA_030706665.1 Bacteroidota bacterium | reverse complement strand
GAAAGCAGTATACTCATAGGGCGACCCACAATATTACTCCTTCCAATAATGACGCAATTCTTTCCCTTTGTCTCAATCTTATAGCGTTTCAGTAACTCCATGATCCCCTGAGGAGTTGCAGAAATAAACGCAGGGGATCCGATTGTCATTCTCCCTACGTTTGTAGGATGAAATCCATCGACATCTTTACGTGGATCAATCGCTTCTGTAACTTTCTCTTCTGATATATGCTTTGGAAGTGGAAGCTGAACAATAAATCCATCTATATCAGAATCCTGATTTAACTCTTGTACCTTATTTAGAAGTTCGTCTTCTGTAATATCAGGCTCAAATCTAAATAAGGATGATTTAAAACCTACCTCTTCACAAGCTTTAATCTTATTTGCAACATAGGTTTCACTTCCGCCATCATGCCCCACAAGAATAGCGGCAAGATGGGGTCTTTTACCACCTGCATCACAAATCTTTTTAACATCTTCTGCTATCTCCTGTCTGATCTCAGCAGATACCTTTTTTCCGTCAATCAGTATCATTCAAATCTTTTTTTCAAATTATCTTCTCATACGATTACCAACCATGCGTCCAAGGTTTTTACCTTGTGAAACCATACGCATCATCTTACGTGTTTCGTCGAATTGTTTGATCAGCCTGTTAACCTCTTGAATAGATGTTCCGGAACCGGTTGCAATTCTTTTACGACGCGATCCGTTTAATAAAGCAGGATCTTCACGTTCGAGAGGAGTCATCGAATAGATGATTGCTTCGATGCTTTTAAACGCATTATCGTCAATATCAACATCTTTCATAACCTTACTCATCCCGGGAATCATTGAAGCGAGATCTTTTAGGTTACCCATTTTCTTAATCTGCTGAATCTGTTTCAGAAAATCGTTGAAGCCAAATTGATTTTTAGCAAGTTTAGCCTGTAATTTACGAGCTTCATCAGCATCAAATTGCTCCTGTGCACGTTCAACTAACGAAACAATATCCCCCATACCGAGAATACGGTCAGCCATACGTTCCGGATGAAAAACGTCGAGTGCTTCAAGTTTTTCGCCGGTACCAACAAACTTAATCGGTTTGTTTACCACTGAGCGAATTGACAAAGCTGCTCCCCCACGGGTGTCTCCATCCAATTTGGTAAGCACTACTCCATCGAAATTTAATCGTTCATTAAATTCTTTTGCAGTATTGACAGCATCCTGACCTGTCATAGAATCGACAACAAACAATGTTTCCTGAGGATTTAACGCAGCTTTTATAGCAGCAATCTCCTTCATCATCTGCTCATCGATAGCCAGTCGACCGGCAGTATCGACAATAACCAGGTCATGGTTATTTTGCTTTGCAAATTGGATAGAATTCTTTGCAATTTCAATCGGATTCATACTACCGGGTTCAGAATAAACCGGAGTATTAATTTGTTCTCCCAGCACTTTTAGCTGTTCGATTGCAGCAGGACGATAAACATCACATGCAACCAATAAAGGATTCTTTCCTCGTTTACCTCTTAAGAAATTTGCAAGCTTACCGGAAAAAGTAGTTTTCCCTGATCCTTGAAGACCTGCCATCAAAACAATACTGGGAGTTCCTTTGATATTAATATCAGTGAAATGCCCCCCCATTAGTTCAGCCAACTCGTCATGGACAATCTTGACCATCATCTGGCCAGGTTTAACAGAGGTCAATACCTCTTGCCCAATGGCTTTTTGTTTTACTGTTTCTGTAAACTGTTTTGCTATTTTATAGTTAACATCGGCATCCAAAAGAGCACGACGAACTTCTTTCAAGGTTTCGGCAATATTGATTTCTGTAATCTTTCCCTGGCCTTTCAACAGCTTAAACGATCGCTCCAGGCGTTCATTCAAATTTTCAAACATAGCTTCTGTTTTTGGTCTCTGCAAAAATATAAAAAACTGAATGACTTCAAATCCATTAATGGACAGTCTCTAATATTTATTTTTCAAGGTTAAACTTAAAAAAATACATTTTAGGAGGTCACCTTTTCATAAAAGGAAGAATTAACGAAAAAGGACTCTATTCAAAAAAGCATGTCTGGGAAAGAAGTACTATCCGAATATTATGGACTTCTATTTGACTGTCCAATGGATCATGAATTGTGCAACTGTGCATTTCATGAAATTAGAACTATGCCACTGCCTCAACGCTTGAAATATTTCAGATCCCTGAATCAGGAAGAACAAATCTTTATTATAAGCGAACACATACAATGTATCAAACAGCGCGAAAACAAAATTCGCCGCATTGGGATGAAATAATCCATAGGCATGGAAAATGCAAGGAAGCAGAACTTAGATATTTAAACAATTTTCAGAATAAACCATAGGATAATAGAAAAGCCGTCCGTATTCGCGGGCGGCTTTTTCTATCTGATTTAATCAATAATCTTACTTTTGAAGTTCAAATTCTGTTCTTCTGTTCTTACTTAAAGCTTCAGGAGAATCACCTTCTACAGCTGGTTTAGAAGAACCGTAGGAAGTTACCCCTGCAATGCTTGATTTCTTAACCTTCTTAGAAAGCAGATATTTGTATACGACCTGAGCTCGTTGCTTTGAAAGTTTCAAATTGAAAGCATTCGGACCAGTCTTATCTGCATGTCCTGAAATAATAATCTTAGCATTAGGATGTGCTTTCAAATATTTCACTGCATTGTCGGCTTTTACCCTTTCTGCCTTACGAATATCATACAAGTTAATTTTAAAATAAACAGGTTCACTAACTACTTCCAGAACTTTAGGCTCAACTTTAACGATCGGACAACCATCCTTGTCAACCTCTGCACCGGCAGGAGTATCAGGGCATTTATCAAGATAATCCGGAACGCCGTCATTGTCACTGTCAATCGGGCAGCCATTTTGATCTACCGCAACTCCGGCAGGAGTATCAGGACATTTATCTTTGTAATCCGGAACGCCATCGTTATCACTGTCAATCGGGCAACCATTTTTATCTACTGCTGCACCGGCAGGAGTATTCGGACATTTATCAAGATAATCCGGAACGCCGTCTTTGTCACTGTCAATTGGGCAGCCATATTGATCAACAGCCACACCAGCAGGAGTATTCGGACATTTATCAAGATAATCCGGAACGCCGTCATTATCACTATCAAACGGGCAACCATTTTGATCTACTGCTACGCCAGCAGGAGTATCGGGACATTTATCCTTTCTATCCGGAACGCCATCATGATCTGAATCTTTTGCTTTTCCGAGAGCAAATACCAAACCGGCAGAGAATTTACGGTAAACATCTCCTTTTGAAGTAAAATCGGCCTGATCGATAAGATCATCCCCCGGACGATTATCTGTAACTTCCAGAAACAAACATGTAACCGGAGAGAATCTCACTTTAGTTCCAAAACCATAATGATAGGTCAGAGAATGACGGACCTGATTAAACGGGCCTTCCCAAGTAAGTGCATATCCTTTTGTATTTGCACGCACTGCACCCAATCCTGCAACCAAATATGGCTGAATGATTGAATTTTCAGAGAATATATAGCCATTATTCAGTTTGTAATGTAACCCAAGTGAACTGGACCAAAAATGGCCATCCATATTCGCTCTGGAATAAGTACCTTCTCCGGATTTATCAATCGCATTCAAACCGAAATCTAATATTCCGTCAAAAGAGGGATTCAAATAGCGAGAAAGAAAGATTCTTCCTCCATTTTTCCAAGCTGAGAAGTCATTGAACTGGTTCCCCAATTCTCCTTTATACTGCATCGTGCCAATACCAAGACCCAATCCCCATTTTCTTTCAGCAGTCTGAGAAAAAACGAGAGATGTCGTGCAGAATAAAACGATAGATAAAAGGATTAATCGTTTCATAAAACTCATTTTTAATTGCTTATTAATAATTATTAATTAATAACACTATCAAATTCTAAGGCCGTGAACAATGCTCGACTTATCTAAAACAAATCAAAATCGAAACTGTTTAATTAAAAAATTAAAAAATTAATTTGTTGTTTCTAACCACATTCATAAATATTAAACAGCAAATCAACTCTATTACCATATTTCACATTAATCATTTCATATTTTCAACAACACACCTAACACATATTTCAATTACTTTTTGTTTATATATTCTCAACTCATTTATAATTAGATGTATAATAAAGATAAAAAACACTAACAAAATACACTCAACCTCCTCTTTATTATTTATATTATTTCATATTTCTAATACTAACATAAAATATTAGTTATTTTTTAAGTTTCCATCAGAAGATAAATAGTTTAACATTGACAGTTTTCCATATTCTCCTACACATAGCATGTTGTATAAATACGAAAAACAAGTCTTTCCTCCTTCCTTCTTTCATCATATCTAGTCCCTGCTTAATTCAAATTCGACTCTTCGATTTTTACTTAAAGCTTCAGGAGAATCTCCCGCCACAGCAGGTTTTTTTGATCCATAGTAAACAACTTTTGATATGCGTGATTTATCAACACCTAGTGTCAACAAATAATTATAGACTTTCTCTGCTCGATCTTGAGAAAGTTTTTCATTATACTGCAAAGTTCCTGTTTCATCGGCATGACCGGCAATAACCAGTTTTATCGTAAGATTATCTTTCAGTATATTGATGACATTTTCCATTTTCCCATTCTCTGACATTGGGATTTCATAACTATTTGCCTTAAACAATATCGGTTCAAGAACAAATTCTGATTCTTTAGACTTCGGTACTGCATTCCGACTAGAAGTATTATTGACAACACTATTTACAGTAGGTTTAGCCACAGCAGTTCTTTCATCTGCCGCTTTATTATTTTTTAATCCCAATAAAGTCGATCCTTTATCCTTTTGCAAGGCACCATTTTTGCGCTGCCCTTTTTCACCGTTCCCAAAGGAATAAACGACTCCCAAACAATAAATACGATATTTATCGCCAATGGTTGTCAGTTGTGCCTGATCAAATCTCTTATCTCCGGGTCGATAATCAGCTACATCAATAAAAGCCGACATATTCTGAGTTAATCGAACTTTGGTCCCCAAACCATAATGATAAGTAAGACTTGCTCTTGTTTGATCAAAATGAGCATTCCAAATCATTGAATACCCCTTTGTTTTTGCGAGCATTGCCCCCATTCCAAAAACTAAATAAGGCTGAACAATAAAATCTTCAGGAATTACATATCCGTTATTAAATTTGTATCGAATACCCACATCCCCCGAAAAAATATGTCCATCCATATTGTACATGCTATATTTTCCTTCTCCTGATTTATCTAAACCATTCAGTCCCAACTCTGCAATTCCTTCAAATGAATTATCCAGATAACGGGAAAGAAAAACACGAACCACATTCTTATAGGCTGAGAATTTATTAAATTGGTTTCCTAATTCTCCCTTATACTGCAT
>JAUZOB010000236.1 GCA_030706665.1 Bacteroidota bacterium | reverse complement strand
GTTGCGAATAGCATGATTACTAACTTTCATCTTCCCCTGTCAACATTGTTGATGATGGTTTGTGCTTTCGGAGGTTACGATTTTGTGATGGAAGCTTATAGAGTGGCACTGAAAGAAAAGTATCGTTTTGGTACTTACGGTGATGCTATGTTGATTCTGTAATTACAGATTATTGAGATAAAAAGGAGGCATTCAGTCTGAAATTTACGGGGTGCTTCTGCTTAAAAGGGACGGATTGTTTGAGACTTCAAATAATCCGTCCCTTTTCTTTTGCTTATATTCCTAATTCCTCCTAAAGTAGGTCAATCAGAATTCTTTTTAGGCATTATTCCAATTCATAAATCAAGAAGTTTTTAATCCTAATCGATGTCATCTTTGAGACCGCATCGTGAAATTTAAAATGAGAATAATCCAATAGATCCCGTTTGGGTATTAAAGTGCAATTTAGGAGTTGATTCGGATGTTTCAAATGTGTAGAAGTCATAAAATATCAATACTCTGCTATTCCCGATTATAATTGGGGGAAATAAAATTTCCCTTCTCTCAGAGAGGAATAATTTCCTGCTAGAAAGACTGTAACTTTTGTGTAATTTGTAAATCCTTTTTTATAAAGTTTGCATGTTTTTAGCCTCAAAATGAGGTTCAATCTTTGAGGTAGTATTCCAGAGTGGTGACAACCCTTACGGTTTTAATATGGGGCGTATTGGCGTCCCTGTCGGTTATTGTGAATTGTCCCTGCGATGCAGATTTTATTTTTCCAAGTGTGCTTTCGGAATCTCTGGCAAACTTATCTGCGGAACTCCTTGCATTTTTCGTTGCTTCTTCGATCATGGCAGGTTTTATATTGTTGAGTTTTGTAAACATGAATTGCACATTGTATCGATAGTCGCCTCCGGATATTGGAACTCCTTTCTTTATAAGTTCCGATTGTTGGCTCATTATTTTTCTGACATCATTTACTTTCTCGGAATAAACTGTCAGCACAGAGGTGACACTGTATCTGAAGATCCGATTTGTCTGAGATGCATAACGGTCTGCTTCCATGTCTACAACTTCAGGGGTATTCAATGTCATTTCTGCATCTGATATGCCATGGTTTTTAAGAAATGACATAATCTCCTGATTCTTCTTTTCCACGACTGAATAAAGTTCAGGAAGGTTATTCCCGGCTTCTTTAAACATTATAGGCCAGATTACCCTGTTGGCAGGATATTCTTTTTCTGCCAGCCCCTTTACTGAAACGACTCGTTCGGCTGCTTTGAAGTTTTCAATTCCGCTTTTGAGTAAGAACCCCAAAAGAAAAAGTCCAATAATTGTTGCTCCTCCGATAATTAATGAGTTGCTGTTTTTTCGAATCTTGAATTCATTAAATTTCATAGTATTGTATGTTTCATCCTTGTGAATGGTACTCGAAGTTGCTTTTATATTATTTTTTTTTACTTGTGTTTAGTTGTTTGAGTTTCATTTTTGAGTGATGAATATGTTTAAATAATAGAAATGGACGTGTAATCGTTGCATTTTGGTTCCGGCTGAGTGAAAGTGGATTAGGATCTTCCCTCCTAAAACAGTACTAGTCTTGAAGCGGAACCTAATAAAAAAAGAGCTGCCCGATTCGGGCAGCTCTTTTTGATGAGAAGAATATCTTAATGTCTAGCCTTTTAATGCTTCAGCCCCACTGACAATTTCAAGAATTTCATTTGTAATGGTAGCCTGACGGGCTTTGTTGTAATTCAATCTTAATTCACGAAGTAAATCGGTTGCATTATCTGTTGCCTGGTGCATTGCAGTCATTCGAGCTCCCTGTTCAGAAGCATTTGAATCTAATAATGCCTTGAAAAATTGAATTTTAAGCGAACGTGGAATTAATATTTTAATGATTTCGTCTTCCGAAGGTTCAAAGAAAAAATTGTACTTCTCGTGTGACTTCTCTTCTTTCTTCATGTCTTGTTTCACAGGAAGAAACTGTTCTGCAATCAGTACCTGAACAGCTGCATTTTTAAACTGGTTATAAACCAATTCGATTCTGTCATATTTCCCTGTGAGGAAAAAGTCCATGAGATGATTCGCCAACGCTGAAGACGATTCATAGTTTAATTTCTCGAGGGTATGGTGAGCTGTTTCAATTACTTTGTATCCTTTGGTTTTAAGCCTCTTTTCGCCTTGTTTTCCAATCGATAAGAAATGAACCTTACCTTTCCTTAGTTGACTGGCATAGCGACCTTCTGCGAGCTCCGATGCCCTTTTGATGACATTTGAGTTAAAGGCGCCACACTGTCCCCTGTTCGATGCAATGACGACCACTAACACTTTGTTTGGATCGTTTTGGATTGTGAAAGGTGAATTAGCTGCTCTATCCAACTCTGATGCAATAGTCCCGATAATTGAATTCATCTTATCAGCATAAGGTCTGATCTGGATGATTCCGTCCTGCGCTTTTTTTAGTTTCGCAGCAGAGACCATTTTCATCGCACTGGTTACCTGTCTGATGGTGGTAACTGAGGATATCCTACTTCGTATCTCTTTTAAATTGGACATGCCTTAATGTTTATCGTTGCTCCGATTATTTAAACTGTTTGAAGCGGGATGATATATGTTTTGCTGCATTTTCAAGAACCTCGGTGATTTGATCGTTCAGCTCACCTCTGGCTAGTGCCTCTAGTGTGTCGGTATAGCCATCTTCGAGATATTCAAGGTATTCTTTTTCAAATTCCCTGATTTTTTCCAACGGGATCTCTTTCATTAATTCTTTTACGCCACAGTAGATAATTGCAACTTGATGCTCGACTCTTAAAGGAGAATATTGTCCCTGTTTCAGAATCTCAACGTTTTTAGCACCTTTATCCAATACACGCATGGTTGCAGGGTCCAAGTCAGAACCGAACTTGGAGAATGCTTCCAGTTCACGGTATTGTGCCTGGTCTAGCTTTAATGTACCGGCAATTTTCTTCATTGACTTGATCTGCGCATTTCCACCGACACGTGAAACAGATATCCCGACATTGATAGCCGGACGAATTCCTGCATTGAAAAGACTTGATTCAAGGAATATCTGTCCGTCAGTAATTGAGATAACATTAGTAGGGATGTAAGCAGATACGTCTCCTGCCTGGGTTTCAATGATGGGAAGTGCAGTAAGTGATCCTCCACCTTTTACTTTCCCTTTCAATGATTCGGGCAGATCGTTCATGTTAGCAGCTACTTCATCCGAGTCGATAACACGGGCAGCTCTTTCAAGGAGGCGGGAGTGTAGATAGAATACATCCCCGGGGTATGCTTCACGTCCGGGAGGACGACGAAGAAGCAATGATACCTCACGATATGAAACTGCTTGTTTGGAAAGGTCATCGAAGATGATCAGCGCATCGCGGCCGGTATCTCTGAAGTATTCCCCGATTGCAGTTCCTGCATAAGGAGCGTAGAACTGTAATGCCGCAGGGTCGGACGCTGTTGCCAATACGATGGATGTATAAGGCATCGCTCCGTATTTCTCGAGGGTATGAGCTATCTGGGCAACAGTTGATCCTTTTTGTCCGATTGCAACATAGATACAATATACTGGTTTGCCTTTTTCGTAATTTTCCCGTTGATTGATAATGGTATCGATCGCAATAGCAGTTTTACCTGTCTGCCTGTCACCAATGATTAACTCACGCTGACCGCGGCCAATAGGAATCATTGCATCAATTGCTTTGAGTCCGGTCTGGAGTGGTTGTTTTACCGGTTGACGGAAGATAACACCGGGGGCCTTACGTTCAAGGGGCATTTCGAATATCTCACCTGATATAGGACCTTTCCCGTCGAGAGGGTTTCCGAGAGCGTCAATGACACGACCAAGCATTCCTTCACCAACATTAATGGACGCAATACGGCCGGTACGGCGAACGGTATCTCCTTCTTTTACTTTTTCGGAAGGTCCAAGTAATACAACTCCAACATTATCTTGTTCAAGGTTAAGGACAATTCCCATTATTCCGCTATCGAATTCGATCAATTCATTTGATTCGACATTGTCAAGCCCATAAATTCTGGCAATACCGTCACCTACCACAAGTACGGTTCCCACCTCTTCCATTGTAGCACGGGGAGAAAACCCTTCGAGGTGTTCTTTAAGAATTGCAGATACTTCAGATGGTTTTATATCAGCCATTTTATGTGGAATTTACAGTTTCAGATGTTAATATTAAGATTTATTCAGCTGTTGCTTTAATAGTTTAAGGCTTGTTGCCACACTCCCGTCAAATTGGGTATTGTCGATGCGGACAATAAAACCTCCAATAATTTCCGGTTTAACCCTGCCTTCTATTTCAATGTTTTTATTCAGAACCTGAGCCAAATGGTTTTTTATGGACTCTAAAAGTGAAGGTTCGATTTCTGATGCAGAAGAAAGAGTGACGACCTGAATGTTAAGGTCCTTCCGCATCATCTCGAGAAAATATCGGATGATATCGGGAAGGTAAGATTCACGCCGGTTCTCGATTACCAAGTCAAAGAATCTCATGGTAAAAGGAGAGAAATTCTCTTTGAAGAGAGTGTGAAATATTCTCTGCTTTTTGGAACCATGGATGACCGGACTCGACAGTAGTTCGCGAAACTCTGCACTCTCCTGACAGATTGAAAGAAAACTTTGGACTTCAGGTTTTATCTCTTCCAGAAGTCCTTTTTCTTTACTCAACTCAAAGAAAGCTTTGGCATAGCGAACAACGATGAGACTGTAGTTCATAGCATCGTTATTAGTTCATTTTTAAATCATCAAAGATCTTCTCGGCCAGTCTCTTTTGGCTTCTGTTGTCTTCCAGCTCTTCGCGAAGAATCTTCTCTGCAATTTGAACTGAAAGGTCAGCAACCATTCCTCGAATCTCCAACATGGCTGATTTCTTTTCTTTTTCAATTGTATGCCTTGCTTCTTCAACAATCTTCTGAGCTTCTTTTGTTGCCTGATGCCTTGCTTCATTGATGATCTTGTTCTTTAGAACTCTTGCCTCGTTTAAGAGACCTTCGCGTTCTTGCATGGCTTTTTGCATGATCTGCTCATTCGTAGCTTTGAACGCAACCATTTCTTCCCGTGCCTTTTGAGCAGCTGAAAGCGAGTCGTCAATAGATCTCTTACGCTCTTCCAAAGCATTGAGAAGTGGCCTCCATGCAAACTTTCTTAGAATAATAAAGGCAAGGAGAAAGACAAACAACATCCAGATGATTGTCCCGGAATTTGGGTTAACAAATAAATCGAGCAAATAGAAAGTCATAGCTCATTGATTTGTGTGCCTCCCTGAACCTGCAGAAGATCGGATTGTCCGAAATTCTGCAGGTGGGATAACATCGTTTACAAGAATAAGATTAAGACGCAAATACCAATAGCCAGGAAGGCTACTCCTTCTACAAGAGCTGCAGTCAGAAGCATGTTTGAACG
>JAUZOB010000235.1 GCA_030706665.1 Bacteroidota bacterium | reverse complement strand
TGTTCTTCACCATCGATAAACGTTTGGCTGATGACAAATATGGAGTCAGTGCAATAATCGGAGCAAACAGGATGGATCGCAAATCCTGGAGAAACGGAGGAGAAACAACCGGAGGATTAGTTGTTCCGGATCTTTACAATCTGAACAACTCTTTGGTTAAAGCGTCTTCATATGATACTAAAACATGGAAACGTGTAAACAGTATGTATGCAAACGCAACGATTGACTACAATCACTTTGCATATTTGGAATTGACCGCCCGTAACGACTGGTCTTCTACCCTTCCGGTAAACAGCCGTTCTTATTTTTATCCGTCTGCAAACTTAAGCTTAGTATTAACCGAGCTGGATGCATTCAAAGATCTTGACTATCTTTCTTTTGCTAAAATACGTGGTGGTTATGCTCAGGTAGGTAACGACACCTCCCCCTACGACTATCTCGATTATTACACTCAGAATGCAACCTTTATGGATAGCTCATTGGATCAAAATCCAAGAATGAGCCTGTCATCAACAAAAGCGAATGACAATCTGAAACCGGAAAAAACATCTTCCTGGGAAATTGGTACTGAATTGAAATTCTTTAAAAATCGTTTAGGAATTGACCTCTCTTATTATAAGAAAGTTACAACTAACCAAATTGTTCCGGTCAGAGTCTCAGGTGCAACAGGTTATGGTTTCATGAATATCAACGCAGGGAAAATGACCAACAAAGGGATTGAAGTAAGTTTGACCGGTACTCCTATCAAACAAATCAACGGGTTACAATGGGATGTAACCTTAAACTTCGCAACACTGAACAACACGGTTAATGAAATTGCTCCCGGACTTGATTACCTGTCACTTGGAAGTGCTCCCTTCAAAGCTCAGAGCGGTGCATTCAAAGGAATGGGTTATCCGGTAATCTATGGAACTGACTTCGTTTATGATGACAAAGGGAACAAAGTTGTCGATGCAGATGGGATGTGGTTGACTTCGGGTGTAAAACCATTGGCCAATGTTACTCCTAAATATACCGCCGGTTTAACAAACTCATTCTCATACAAAGGATTTGATCTAAGCATCCTTTTAGACATGCAACGAGGCGGACATACTTATTACACTTCCTACATGTGGGGAATGTATTCCGGACTTCTTGCTGAGTCCGCTGCGATTAACGCAAATGGTAAAAATATCCGTGAAGATATTGCCAATGGCGGAGGTGTGCTAAACAACGCTGTTTATGGTACAATTGACGCGAATACAGGAAAAGTTGTTTATACCGATGCTAGCGGGAATGTTTCTGCAAAACCCGTTAAGAACACAACATATGTTGATGCTCAAACTTGGGCTGAGTACCATTATGACGGTCCCGATGCACAAAATATCTTCAATACAAACTTTGTAAAACTTCGCGAAATCCGTTTCGGTTATACAGTTCCTGCCAGATACACCGGCCCGGTTAAAGGGTTACGGATCTCTGCGTTCGGAAGAGACCTGGCTACATGGGGAAGAGCAAGTAAACACTTTGATCCTGAATATCTTCAAATGGCAGGCAGTAATGCTCAGGGTATAGAAGGAGGATATATTCCAAGTACAAAAACTTATGGAATTGGACTTAATTTCAATTTTTAACCCTAAAACATCTAAGAAATGAAAGTAATAAAGAAATATAGCAGCCTTCTTCTCATTGCCTTGCTTTTTCTTGCAACGAGCTGCGAAGAGAAGTTTAACGAAATAAACACAAACCCAAATCAGCCGAATGAGACCCAGGGTGCAACTCCGGCCTTGCTTTCTCAGGCTCTCAGGGATATTGCCTTCAACGATTTTGATGAATGGAATGGTGGACGTCAGGCTTTTGTTGCCAGCCAACAATGGGCACAACGTAATTACACCTCCGAAGACCGTTATGCTTTTCGCGAAAGTGTAACAGACGCATTCTTCCGGAATAATTACATCTGGATGAACAATCTTGAAAAGATTATCAAACTGAATACCGATGCCGCTACCAAAGATAAAATGGCTTCCTTGTATGGCGAAAATAAAATGCAGATTGCAGTAGCGAATACTGTGAAAGCATGGGTATTTCAGCTATTAACCGATTCATTTGGTGATATCCCTTATTCCGAAGCGCTGAACTATGTTGCGAATCCGTCTCCGAAATATGACAGTCAGAAAGACATCTACGATGCGTTGATTGCCACCTTAAAACAAGCAGCTACCGATTTAGGAAACAGCTCTGCTGGTTTTCCCAGCGGTGACTTGTTCTACAAAGGAGATACTGACAAATGGCGCAAGTTAGCCAATACCCTTCGTCTTCGTTTGGCCTTAAGGGCATCAAATGTCGATGCTTCTTATCTAGCCGAAGCTCAAAGTGCTATTAATGACGGAGTGTTAGATAGCAATGCTGACAATGCACAGGTTAATTTCAGTACTGTCGGAGACCCCAACGAGGCTCCACTCTATGCTGCATTTTATACTGATGGAAGAAATGACTTTACCATGACCCGTCAGTTCGTGAACCTGATGAAGGGATTAGACGACTCAAACAAAAGCTTTGTAAATCCTTACAATGGAATTGTTGACCCTCGTCTTGCAATCTACAGAGGGCCTTCAATGTCTGAATCCAGAACCGGAGTACCTTATGGTATGCCTGATGCGGATACCAAGGCATTTGTTAAAGCTAATTCGGTAATATCTTATTCTCCTGCATTAGCTCAGAGTGATAATTCAATTATTATCAGAGCAAATTATCCTTCTACTTTCATCGACTATCCGACTGTTTGCTTCATGAAAAGTGAAGTCCTCGGATGGGATGCAAATGAATTTCAGAAAGGGATTATCGCTTCCTGTGATATGTGGGGAGTTCCTGCTGCCGACAGAGATGCTTATGTAACAGCAGTAATGGCTAAATTTGCGAGTGCTTCACCGGCACAGAAGAAAGAACTGGTACTTACAAACAAATACATTCATCTTTATACACAGCCATACGAAGCATGGGCTGAATACAGAAGGACCGGTTATCCGAAATCATTGGTAAAACCAGGTGAGATTACAGCTGTTATCGGGGGCGTTCAAAAGATCTTCACTCCTGTAACAGGAAAAGAATCAGGAAACGACATCGTAGCCCGCTTCTTGTATCCGACATCTGAATTCACCCTCAACAAAACAAATGTTGATGCCGCAGCGACCAAAATTGGAGGAAACTCTCACAAGACCCGCGTATGGTGGGCTGGTGGCGGATCACAAGAAGGCATTAATTAGTGAATCATTACAGGATCATTAACGTATATAACGATAATACTAGAAATAATACCCCAATGGCTGACATGAACAGCCTTATTTCTAGAGCCTGTGAGTAATAGCGACTGGAGGAGCCCAAATGGGCTCCTTCTTTCCTTTTATAGCGTTTATTAATATGCTATTACAATCTCAGATTGCCCAATTTCAAACTATAAGGCTAGAACACCAATCCTTTTTCTTTCATTGCAACATCAAACAAAACCGGAGGGATCGGTCGCCCATTACGAACAAGCGCCCCTGTTACAACCGCTTCAATTATCGGTTTAGAATCTTCTTTTCGTATGATGCGCTGATCAAAAATGAATCGTACATTCCCATTTTTCCGTACTCCCGTTTGAATCAGAAAAGCGTCTCCCGATCTTAATGAATAGCGATAATCGATTTCGATGCGGGTAACAACTGCATCTATTCCTTCCTCATGCATCCGGACCGGACTCAAATTAAATTCGTTAAGGAATTCATGACGGCAATGTTCGAGATAATTCTGATAAACGGCATTATTAACGATTCCCTGAAAGTCGCATTCATAATCACGGACCTTCATTTCTATTTCAAAAATATAATTAGCGTCTTTATTCATCACTCTGTTTTTACAATTGTCAATGTCAAAAATAATCATCCTATTCCGAAAGAAAAAGGGGATGCTCCTTGTATCGGAACATCCCCTCTCTTCGTGATGAGATAAATAATTTATTTCAATCCTCGTTTGTTCAGCAATGCATCAATCTTTGGTTCCCGTCCACGAAATTTTTTATACATTTCCATCGGATCCATTGTTCCACCTTTGGTTAAAATATTATCATGGAATGATTTTGCCACAGTCTTATTGAAGATCCCTTTTTCTTTGAAGAATTGGAAAGCGTCGGTATCCAGCACTTCAGCCCATGTATAACTATAATAACCGGCATCATATCCGGTTGTAAAGATATGACTGAAATAAGTACTGCGATAACGGGGTTCAATCTGCGGAATCAACCCGATCTTATCCATTACCTGTTTTTCAAATTTCTCAACATTCAGGCTCTTTGGATTTTCCAAAGTATAAAAATTCAAATCCAAAAGTGCAGCAGCAAGTAATTCTACTGTTTCAAATCCTTTATTGAAATGACCGCTATTTTTAATCTTCGCAATCAACTCATCAGGAATAACCTCCCCTGTTTTATAGTGTTTCGCAAACATCTTTAAAACTTCAGGTTCTGCTGCCCAGTTTTCCATGATCTGCGAAGGCAATTCAACAAAATCAGTAGCAACAGCTGTTCCTGAGAGTGAATAGTAATTATTGTTTGAAGATAATCCATGAAGTGCGTGACCAAACTCGTGGAAAAGAGTCAACACATCATCCCACGATAACAATGCCGGATCATTTCCTGCAGGTTTGGTAAAATTACCAACATTGCAGACAATAGGGAGAACGTTTTTTCCTTCGGGCTTCCATTGTCTACGATATTCTTCCATCCAGGCACCGCCTTTTTTGCTGGCACGTGGGAAATAATCCAGATATAGGATGCCCAACTGATTGCCTGTCGAATCCTTAACTTCATAAACTTTTACATCCGGATGGTATACAGGGATGTCTTTCCGTTCGGAGAAGGTATATCCATAAAGTTTGTTTGCTACGGCAAATGCTCCTTCACGGACATTTTCAAGTTTAAAATAAGGACGGATCATCTCTTCATCCAATGCATATTTTGCTTTCTTTACTTTCTCAGCATAATACCACCAATCCCATGATTCCAGCTTGAAATTTTGCCCTTCTTTATCAATGATCGCCTGCATTTCCTTCACTTCTTTCTTAGCTACAGGAAGAGCTGCTTTCCACAACTGATTCAACAAAGCGAATGCTTTATCGGGAGTTTTTGCCATATTATTATCCAAAACATAAGCTGCATGGTTTTTATAGCCTAACATTTTAGCCCGATCTGCACGCAAAAGCACAATCTTGGCAATTATCGCCTTGTTATCGTTGGCATTATTATTATTTCCTCTGCTCAAATAGGCTTTATAGATCTTTTCGCGTAAAGCTCTGTTTTCTGCATAAGTAAGGAATGGAATCATACTTGGCTTTTGCAAGGTAAAAACCCATTTACCAGGCATTCCTGCTTGTTTTGCATCTTCAGCTGCAGTAGTAACAACCGATTCGGGCAATCC
>JAUZOB010000234.1 GCA_030706665.1 Bacteroidota bacterium | reverse complement strand
ATATTTCGTTAATCCGCAGATCCGGTAATCCGGAAGTGTTTCGAAGTGTATCTATCGGATCCTATTTTTACGGCTTCGCCTCCTCAGTCCCACCATGGATTGAGGACAAAGTGATTTTCCCGAAAACAGGCGAAACAAATGAGTATAGCAATCCCCGTGAGTTGTATAACAGTATACACTATATCACATTGGAATGTTAGAGTTTAAACAATGTTTTTAAGCAGTAGGCAAAGGTTTATTTCCCTCATGTAGGGTATAACGGGAATTAATTTTTTAACAAGGGGAAATCGATCGTGGAGTTGTAGGGTAAATTTTTAAGAAGTAGAGGGGAGTGATGAATGAAGAAGGACGGGAAGAGAATTTTCTGAAGAATATAATTTGCAACGAGAAAAGGATAGACGATGGAATTTCGGGAACAATCACACTTTATTGCTTCCGAAAATAAATGTGGAAAAACTTTTCTTTGGTAATATAGAAGGTAAATTTAATAATTCCAATAAGATAACGACGCCACATTCTGCGTGGTTCTTTGAGTAACCGATATGACCATTCGAGTCCATGGTCGATCAGGAATTTTGGAGCTCGTTTTACAGTTCCTGCGTAAAAGTCAAATACGGCTCCAATGCTGCAGATATGACCGGCGTTAAGCTGGTGATAATGCTTGTAAGCCCATTTTTCCTGTTTGGGGGCTGTCATTCCTATAAACAATACATCCGGAGCGAAAGAATTTACAGTATGAATCATTCTGGCATTTTCTTCCGGCAAAAAGGTGTGTCTATAGGTGGGGGCATAGGTTTTTACTTTGACATTCCGAAAGTCATTTTGAATCCGCTTTTGTATTTTCGCCAATGTTGATTCGTTACTTCCCAGGAAGAAGCATTTCCCTCCTGTTCGATCTAATCGCTCCATCTCCCAATTAAACAAATCACTACCGGCAATTTTTTTTATTTTCTTTCCGGTTATTAGTCTTAGGGCCCAGACGACACCAATTCCGTCGGGTAATAAGATATCGCAATTTTGAAGTGCAAGCTGAAATTCCTTATCCCTTTGGGCTATATTGTAAGAATGAGCATTGATGGTATTGATCAACGCTCTTTGCTCCTTAATTTGCTTTAGTTCCCGGTTGTATAAGTCAAGGATTGAGAGTCTGAATTGCATGGAAGTTATGTTGACTTATCGTTTTAATTAGGCTTAAACGTATTCTCTGTAAGTTGATTATAGAGTGATATGAGTTGTTCTGCCTTTGTTTCCCAAGTAATTTCCCTGGCACGTTTAGTGGCTCCAAAGGATAGTTTTTTCAACAATTCTCTGTCGTTATATAATTTTAGAATGGATTCGGTAAACCCCCGGATACTGGCTTTAGGGTTTTCAAACGGAATTTTTATTCCGCATGAATCATTGATTACATCTCCCTGTCCATATATATCATGGCACAATATTGGAACTCCATTGGACAGTGCTTCTAAAACAACATGTGGAGTTCCTTCAAAAAGGCTGGTAAATAAAAGAAGATGACTGTCAGATAAAAGTTGTTGAACATCATTATGGGGCATCCAGGAATGAAAGAATACATTCTTTAATTCCTTCTTTTTTTTGAAGTTTATATCTTTAGAATCAATGCCAACAATATCCAATCTGATTTTAAGATCTTTTAGACAGGGCATTACTTCTAAGGCAATAGTTAAAGCTTTATTGGGAATGTTTCTTCCTATCCATAATATTTTTAGAATATCTTCAGTGTGTTTGTCCGACCTATTGCTTATGAAGTTTGGGAATGTATTTGTTTCATTAAGCAACCTGACTTCATCCCGACGAAATCGTTGTAAATTCCTTTTTGCAATACTATTGGCGGCTAAAATCAAATTTGCTTTTTTGATGGCATTCCATACGTTCGGTTGAAATATTTGAATCTTATTTATAATATTCTTGATGAGTTGCTTCGCGGCCTCTCTCGGCTTATAAATAGAAAGGAAAGATGAAGATATGGTTCCAAAACCGCCAACAGGACCCCAGACAAAGGGGATATCCCTGATTTTCCACAATAGACCAGGTTCCCGATAACCGATCATATTCAGGTGATGTAAAATGTCGATAGGTTCGGTTTGACAAATCTCTCTGGCTTTTATCAAAGCTTTTTTTTGCCACAGGTGATAATAATAGTAAAAGCGCCAGTCTCCCTGGTTCCAACACATCTTTCTAGCCTTTTCCCCAATGTCAATGTGATAAAACCGAAGATTGTTTTTTTGAGGAAGCGTTGTTAACGCTTTTTGAATCTCCGGTTCAAATTCAGCTTCCGTAATCACAAAGACTTTGTGGTATTTAGCAATTTGAATCGCCCAATTCCATCCGACACCAGGTTCGGAACCTTTGCCAGGACAGACCGCATAGGCCGAAATTAAGACATTCATCTTTATTGATCGGATATAAAATTGATAAGAGAATGGGTATAATGATCGAAGGAATGGCTCGATTTTGATTCTTTGATTTCACTAATCTGATGAAGGGGCTTGATTTTGGGAATGAACGAATTAATGGCTTGGATCAAAGACGGTGTGTTTTCATTCTCAAAAATGGCTCCGTTTTCAGGAGTGATCAGGAAATTGGCGCCTACCTTACTGCTTGCAATGACATAATTCCCGGATATTAACGCCTCATTTACCACTGCGCCAAAAGGTTCGAATCGACTTGGCAGAATAAAAACCTGTCCGATATTGTACCAGGCATACAAATTCTTCCCATCGGTCCTGCCTGGAAATATGACTTGTTTTTCTATGTCCCGAGTTTTTACTCTTTCTTCTAACATTGTTCTTTCTTCACCTTCTCCTACTAAAACCAGGATCAGATCGTTATTTGATTTAACCAGCTCATAAAAGGCATCGATCAAGAGGTCAATCCCTTTGACTTTGGACAATCTGCCGACAAAGAGAAGAATTTTCTTTTCTTTCAGATTGTATCCGGAAAAAAGTTTTTTCGAGATCTCAATAGATGATTTCAATTCCTGAACCAGATATTTTTCATCTTGCAGAATCGGATAGCAAACCGAATTATTTCTAATGGATGGATATCCCTTGTTTAGCTGTTCCTGAACATGTGGATTAATCGAAATAAATCCGGCAGATCTTTTCAGACAGTAATTTCTGGACAGCAGCCTTAATCCATAGGTCATATTCAGCATATCCTGATTGTCATCTGTGTTTATGATGACCTTATATTTATACCATTTGCTCAATAAGATTGGAATAAGGGTAAAGAACCCATACTCATGACAAATAATTACAGATGGCTTGAATTTCCGGATCTTCCTTAAGATATCAAATTTGATCACTCTTTTCTTAATGGTAAAACCATTGTTGAGGTGCTCATAATTGAACAGACTTCTCTTTTTTAGAATTTCTAAATTGAAGTTCTGTTCAGGGGCCTGGTGGTACCAATACAATACCTTGAGTTCAAAAAAATTGGACAATTGATTGTATACATCAATTCGGTAGGGGGCCAAATAGGGCTGAATAACCAAAACTTTTTTCGATTTATCCATAAACGAATCTCTATTTACCGGAATCTTGCCAAAGAGAAGGGAAGATCGCTCTTAAATGGAGTGAAACAAAATGAACGACAGAACTCATGAGACCATGATGAGTCCTGTCATATCTCCAGAATTCAAAAGGATTGCATCCCAGAGGCGAATATAACCCGATTAATCTCATCCTGAGATTAACCTGCATTGACCTCCATTCCGGAACTAAATCATGATCTTCACAAAATCCGATGATAGTCGGAGCAATATAGATCTCGATCCCTAATTTTCGGGCTCTCAATCCATAGTCAAAATCGCCGAAAGCATGTTTGAAGTGAGGGTCCAGGTTCCCAACTTTGTTGAATACCGATTGGGGGATTAAAACACAATTCCCGTTAAAAAAGTCACAGGATTGTAAAGAACCATTGGGCTCGATTATAATTTTTCTGCGTTGCTCCCATCCCCCGTAATTAACCATCCCAGTCATTGCAGAAGCAGTTGAACCGCATATAATTGCCCGATTTTGTTTTGATTCTGAACTGCTCAGAAGAACAGACAACGAATCGGTTTTAAGGAGCGTATCGTCGTTTAGCCATAAATAGTAGTCATAAGAATTAAAAGCAGAGGCTGATTCCCATGCAAGTCTCATCCCCTGATTCCAATAGAGGGTTCCATCCCCATGAAGGATATTTACCCGCGGAAATTTTTCCTTCACAGCATCTGTTGTCTGATCCGTCGACCCGTCATCAACGAGAAATACATCCACCAGGTATTTCTCATCCCAGGAAGAATTCAATAATGCTTTTATACAGGCTAATGTTTTTTCCCGACGGTTATGACAGGTGATTAAAACAGCGACGGACTTATTCATATGCGTCTTAAAAAATAGCTTATTGCCCTGTCATTAATGCTTCTAAAGGACGAAGTGCTCACCAATCCGATGACTAACCATAGAAAATAGAAGTTTAAGTCATATTGTGTGTATTCTTCTATGAATGATAGTGCCCAGTGAAAGGCAATATAAAGCCCAAGTATCTTAGCCAGTTGATTGTTGGAACGATTTATTGCGATGTATGAAACGGTAAACAGGAGGAGCGAATAGATGATAACGCCTACAATCCCGTTTCTTAAAAGAATATTTAAAATTCCTACTTCACTTTCATAACGTTTGTCGTTAATGGCACCTCCCTCATCATAAAACCAATCGGTATGGTAGCTTCCGGCGGAGCTTTCACCAATGAACCAGTTTCCGTTCCCTTTGAGTGTCGATAATACTTCCGAATATAAAAAGGATCTGGTGTCGCTAAACAAATTCTCATCTGTTCCTTTATCGTCCGTGATCGTGTAATTTTCTTTTTCCGCCAGGTTCGCAAAGATGTCATAATTGCCCCAAATTCCTATGGTGAATAATGTCAGAGGGGTAATAAACATTAATATATGAATCGCACGAAGCCAGTATTGCCTGATAAAATCTTTAAAATAGTAAAGTGACAATAGTCCCAGGGAGACTCCGATTTTTATAATGTTGGTGCGGAAATCTATAACCATTAGAATAGATATTAACATGACCAGAACGATTAATATCTTCCATTTGGTTTTTAGATAGGGAATAAACAGAATGAATAAACTGACCGGAATCATGATCCTTGAATATAATTCCTCGTTTGTAATAAAGGTTAAGGGAATCAACAGAAAACCAAAAGGGAATAGATATTTCAATACAAAACGAAATATATTTAGAGCAATCGGAATATTTTTGCCGAAAAAGAATGCCAGGGGAATTAAAGAAAATGAGAAAGAGGATAGGAAAAGAAATTTCCAGTCAAAGTAATCCTTCGCGACAAACAGACCATATATGAAGCCGAAAATATTCCAGAAAAGCCAAAACCGGTAAAAATTAATAATCGATTCGGATACATCT
>JAUZOB010000233.1 GCA_030706665.1 Bacteroidota bacterium | reverse complement strand
CAATCGGGTAATAGATTGTTTATTGCAGTTTCATATTGCAACCGAAGAGACTAAATTCGGCTTTGATGAGGAAGAAGCAAGAACAATGCTTTCTTCTACTGAATATCGTGAATTGAAAAATATCCGGATTCGGGGAGTTATGGGAATGGCTACCTTTACCGATGATAAGGAAAGGGTTAGAAATGAGTTCAGATCTTTGCATGCTATTTTTGCCTCTCTTAAATCTGATATTTTTAAAGGCGATTCGGAATTTAAAGAGATATCAATGGGAATGTCTGATGATTTTCTTTTGGCAATTGAAGAGGGGAGCACGATAGTTCGGGTAGGAACGCGGATATTTGGTGCCAGGGATTATGGGATGAAAGGATAGTTTGTGTGTTTTACATTAAAAGGTTGGAATTCTTCCGATCTTTTCAGTATAAGTTAGAAGAATACGGCTTGTTTTTATAACGTGCAAGCCGGGAATTAAATAATGATTCGCTTATAACAAAAATAGGCTGCTCGGTTAAAGAAGCAGCCTATTTTATGGTGTATTAAAATGTTTTTACAACCTGACGAATGGCAGTCAGTTTTGTAAGCAATTCTTCAAGTTTGTCCAGACGAAGCATATTGGCTCCATCCGATTTAGCCACACCGGGATTGGGATGGGTTTCGATAAAGATTCCGTCAGCACCGACAGCGATTCCTGCTTTAGCAATCGTCTCGATCAATTCAGGTTTCCCTCCGGTTACTCCGGACGCCTGATTCGGTTGTTGTAATGAGTGAGTAATATCGAGGATAACGGGACAATTGTTTTTTTGCATTTCCGGAATTCCCCGATAGTCAACAACCAGATCCTGGTATCCAAAAGTGGTACCTCTTTCGGTTAGCATCACAAGTTCATTTCCGTTTTCTCTTATTTTATCTACAGCATGTTTCATCGATTCGGCGGCAAGGAACTGTCCCTTTTTAATGTTAACGACTTTTCCTGTCTGTGCTGCAGCAACCAACAGATCTGTTTGGCGGCAAAGGAATGCCGGGATCTGAAGTACATCTACATATTCAGCAGCCATTGCTGCTTCATGGGCTTCGTGAATATCGGTAACAGTCGGGATATCGAATGTTTCAGATACTTTCCGTAAGATCTTAAGTGCCTTTTCGTCACCAATACCGGTAAATGAATCCATACGCGAACGATTGGCTTTACGATATGAACCCTTGAAGATGAACGGAATCTTTAACCGATCAGTGATCTTGATTATCTCTTCTGCAATCTGCAGAGCCATTTCTTCTCCTTCAATAATGCAGGGGCCGGCCAAAAGGAAGAAGTTTTCACTTTGTCCGTTCTTAATTCGTGGAATACGTTCAATGATATTCATGGTGTAATGTTTTTAAAAAGAAAATCGGTTTTTCCACCACAATTTCAATCGTTCAAGGATTTTCTGCTCCTGTTGATTATTTTGTGGTGTATAGATTCTTTTGTTTTTTATTGCATCAGGTAAAAATTGTTGGTCTATGAAATTCCCTTCATAGGAGTGGGCATATTTGTATTCCCTGGCATAGCCAAGCTCTTTCATGAGTTTCGTGGGCGCATTACGCAAATGTAATGGTACGGGAAGGTTTCCTGTTTCTTTTACAAGCTGAATCGCATCGTTTATTGCTGCGTATGCTGAATTGCTCTTGGGTGAGGTTGCAAGATAGATGGTGCATTCGGAAAGGATAATCCGGGATTCGGGCATTCCAACCTGATGAACTGCATTGAAGGTGCTTTGAGCCAGAAGTAAGGCATTGGGATTCGCCAGTCCGATGTCTTCGGTTGCAAGTATTACCAGTCTGCGGGCGATGAACAGGATGTCTTCACCTCCTTCAAGCATTCGGGCCAACCAGTATACAGCAGCATCAGGATCACTGCCCCTTATACTTTTGATGAATGCGGAGATGATGTCATAATGCATTTCTCCATTCTTATCGTACATTGCAGGATTTTGCTGCAACTGAGCAATTACCTTGTCATTGGTGATAATGATTTCGTCATCATGATCAAGTGCATGGACTACTATTTCCAGAATATTCAACAGCTTCCGTGCATCACCTCCGGAGAAACGAAGAATGGCTTCGTTTTCTTTTACGACAATCTTTTTCTTTTTCAGGTCTGTGTCATGCTTCAATGCCTGATCCAGAAGCTTTAACAGATCATCCTTTTCCAGTGACTTCAGTACATAAACCTGACATCTTGAAAGAAGAGGGGAGATTACTTCAAATGAAGGATTCTCGGTCGTTGCCCCGATTAATGTAACGATGCCTTGTTCTACTGCTCCGAGAAGCGAATCTTGCTGTGCTTTACTGAACCGATGGATTTCATCAATGAAAAGAATTGGGTTTCGCTGATTGAAAAATCCTTGTCGTTGTGCTTTGTCTATTACTTCTCTGACATCTTTTACTCCTGCACTGATTGCACTCAGAGTATAGAATGGTCTCTCGAGAGTGTTGGCAATGATTTTAGCCAGGGTTGTCTTTCCAACTCCCGGAGGTCCCCAAAGTATTAATGAGGTGATGTTGCCGGATTCGATCATTCGGCGCAATACAGCACCCGGGCCAACCAGATGTGATTGTCCGATATATTGATCCAGGCTTTTGGGTCTTAATCGTTCTGCCAGTGGTTGGTTCATGTATTTAATTAATTGCAGTACCGTTTTATAATATTATAAGCATTCTGGATGCCAAGCTCTCCGGCTTTACTCAAGTCCATTGCTCCTTTCTCTGGTTCGTCAAGGTAGATTCTGACCAATCCGCGATTAAAGTAAGCTTCCCCAAAGTCCGGTTCCAATTCAATGATTCTGGAGTAGTCTTCTTCTGCTTTTTTATATTCTCCAGTTTTGCAATATATGTTTGCTCTGTTGAAAAGTGCAAACAAGAAATGCGGATTCAGGTCAAGGACCTTTTGATAATCACTGATCGCTAAATCGTAAT
Source organism: Bacteroidota bacterium (assembly GCA_030706665.1). Lineage (GTDB taxonomy): Bacteria > Bacteroidota > Bacteroidia > Bacteroidales > Prolixibacteraceae > JAUZOB01. The sequence goes on along the minus strand of JAUZOB010000233.1, from coordinate 2,491 downwards.
CTTGAATTTTAGTCTGGACCTTTTGTTGCGTCTTAACATTTCCTACGCCTTTTCGAACAGTAAGTATCTGTCGCTCGCTAAAATCGGGTAATGAAAGAATGAGATCAACCATTTTAGAACGAACATTTGCTCTTTCGAAATAAGCTAATGTATTATTGTTGTCGATCTTGATTGCCTGATCAAAATCATTCAATGCATCATTGTATTTTGTGGTTAGTGATTCAAAGATACCTTTATTCAGATAATTGTTACTGTTCTTATTGTTGACGCTAAGTTTTGCATTGAAATAGCGGATGTTATTTTCAAAATCTTCTTTTAGCTGTTGCTCTTCGTTAAAGTCACGATTCGTAATTCGCAGCATTGGTTCGAACTTGTTAAACTGATTGAGTTCTTCTACTTGCAGATTATAATACTGCATTTTCTCATTTTGCTCAGAAGAACTCATCGCAAGAGCGATTTCGAATATTGACTCCAGTTTAACGTCAATGTTTTTATTCTGAAGTTTATTGCTGTTCTCGTCATTCTTACTTTCCTTTCCAAGTTCTTCATTGTTGACGGTTATAACATTTCGGGAACGTTTCTTCGGAACGGTTTTATTCTTTGCATTGTTGGCAGTTGTTTGGGTATTTGTATTCTGATCATTGGTCTTAGCTTGCTGTTGCTGAGCTGTGTTTTGTTGAGATGCAGAAGCATTGCCTCCCGGAGCAGCTTTTGCACTTCCAACCTTGCGGGCATTCTGGTTTTGCTGCTGTTGTTGCAATTGAGATTGTTGATATGCCCTTGGATTAACCTGTACCAAATATGGATTCTTAGCATATCGGGGGTCAAGTTTAGCGGCCATCTTGAAATCGGACATGAAGTCTTTCCGGTTAAGGGCTTCCTTTGCCAAACCTCTGTTCATATAAGCATGGGCCATTGACGGATCTAGTGTGATTGCTTTATTGTAATCAAAAATGGCTCCTTCAAAGTCTCCTAACTTATGCTTGACAATCCCCCTGTTGCTATATGCCAACGCATTTTCAGGGTCATTATAAATACATTCGTCGTAATCGGAGAGGGCTTCCGCATAGTTGTTAAGTTCAAATTCTGCTATTCCTCTGCCTAAAAATGCTCCTGCAAAATTTGGTTTTATTTTTATGGCTTGGTCTATATCTGCGATTGCACCTTTTAAATCTTTCTTCTGTTGCTTAATAATGGAACGATTCAAATATGGGTTAATATTCTGGGGATTGATTTCAATAGCTTTATTATAATCGGCCATAGCTCCCAGCGTGTCTTTTAAGGCTAATTTGGCAATTCCTCTGTTGTTGTATACATTGTCGTTTAAGGGATCGAGTTCCAAAGCTCTGGAGTAATCCTCCATCGAGCTTTTATAATCTTTCAGCTCATATTCTGTCATTGCCCTGTTCAGGTAAGCATCCGGATAAAACGGTTTTATCTCAATCGCTCTGTCAAAATCAATTTTGGCACCTCTATAGTCATCGAGGAATTGCTTGGCTGCACCTCTTAGAAAATATGGTTCAGGAAGATTCGGTCTTACCCTGATGATCTGGTTTAGATAGTCGATTGCTCCTGCGTAATTACCGAAATAAATGCGGGTACGTGCTATATAAGAATATCGCTCAGCGTTAATTTGTCCTTTGCTTGTGATTCCAAGCAGGAGAATAAAAGAACATAATAGAACTAATTTCTTCATCAAATTGCCGGATTAATATATTACCTTCGACAAAAATAGCATTTACAACCTTAAATATACTCAGATGTCTGTTAATATTACACCAGATTTACGACGCTGTGATTGGAGTACTTCGAGTCAACTTTATATTGATTATCACGATATGGAGTGGGGGGTACCGGTATATGATGACCGGCTTTTGTTCGAATTTCTAATTCTGGAGGGAGCACAAGCCGGATTAAGTTGGCTTACCATCTTGAATAAACGTGAGAATTATAGGAAAGCTTATGATGGCTTTGTCCCGGAAAAGGTCGCTTTATATAATGAAGAGCGAATGACAGAGCTATTAAATAATCCGGGGATCATTCGGAATCGGTTGAAAATAGCTGCCAGTGTTAACAATGCCCGTTGTTTCCTGGAAGTACAAAAAGAATTCGGCACTTTTAGTTCCTATATCTGGAGCTTTACCGATGGGAAGCCCATTATAAATTATTGGGAGAAGCTGAGTGATGTACCGGCCAAGACGACTGTGTCTGATAAGCTTTCTGCTGATCTGAAGAAAAGAGGATTTAAATTTGTCGGATCAACAATCATTTATGCACACATGCAGGCAACCGGTATGGTCAATGATCATTTGGTAAGCTGTTTCAGACACAAAGAATTGATCCCGGCTGTTTTGTAAGATAACAATGGAGCTAAATAAAACAAAAAAAGCCCTGATATTCAGAGCTTTTTTTGTGATCCTAGGAGGACTCGAACCCCCACCAAGAGAACCGGAATCTCTCATTCTATCCAGTTAAACTATAGGACCATTTT
>JAUZOB010000232.1 GCA_030706665.1 Bacteroidota bacterium | reverse complement strand
GTATTTCATAATTTTTCATGCTTCTCTATAAATTAGTAAGAATGAAACAAACGAGTTATAGCCAATCAGGGAATTAAATTCAGCTATTTATTATGAATAATTGCAGCCATACCACCTCCTGATGCCAAATGAATTTTTAATCTGGAATCTTTATTTACAGTCAAAGAAACCTTTTTGAAATCCGAAGCATGAGTATTTGCATTGACTCCATCCTTCCACATATCAATAGTATAATCACCCTCGCCAAGGAAATCAAAGTTCAGTTCCAGATCCCGTTCAGTCCAGTCGGTCATTGCTCCCAGAAACCACCTGTCACCTGACTTACGCGCAACAATAATGTAATCTGATATTTTACCATCCAAAACTTTTGTATCGTCCCAGACAGCAGGAACTTCCTTCAGAAATTCCATACATTCGGGTTCTCTATAATAGTTTGAAGGACTATCGGAAAGCATTTGAAAAGGGCACATATATACAACATACATTGCCAGTTGTTGACATCTGGTCCCCAAGCTCATTGGAGCTGAATGAATTGATCTGAAATTATCTTTTGTAGCATTTCTCATGGCTCCCGGCGTATAGTCCATCGGACCTACGACATTTCTGGTAAATGGAAGGATCAAAGCCTGTTCCGGATTTGCATCGTTACACCACTTGTCATTTTCAAGCCCCAAAACTCCTTCATGACTTAAAACATTCGGATAAGCTCTTCTCAATCCGGTTGGTTTATAGGCTCCGTGAAAATCAACAAGCAAATGTCTTTTCGCTGCTTCCTGTGCAACACGTAAATAATAGTTTACCATCCATTGGTCATCCCGTTGCATGTAATCTATCTTAATTCCTTTGATCCCCCATTTTTGAAATTGATCTAATGCCTCTGTCATTTTATCATCCAACGCTTTCCATGAAGTCCACAAAAAAAGGCCAACATTCTTTTTATTGGCATAACTGATCAATTCCTCCATATCTAAGGAAGGGACCACTTTCATCAGATCATTGGCATCATACCAACCTGCATCCAGAACAAGATATTCCAATCCGTATTTGGAAGCAAAATCCACATAGTATTTATAGGTTTCGGTATTGATCCCGGATTTGAAATCAACGCCATAGACATTCCATGCATTCCACCAATCCCATGCAGCTTTACCGGGTTTAACCCATGAAGGATCCTGAATCTGTAAAGGTTTGGAAAGTTTATAGATAAGATCGGATTCCACAAGTTGACCGTCCTTTTCTGCAACAACCATTACTCTCCACGGATACTGACGGGTTCCGGTTGTTTGAGCAAGAAAATCAGCATGTTTCTTGATTCTTACATCCCGATCACTTGTTTGTTCTGTTTCCGAAGGGGATGGGGCAAATTTTCCATGCAATCCATAAGAAGTATTTGCACTTCCTTCAAGAAACATTCCGGGATAATCATACAAATCAGCCTCTGAAATTAATATTTTGGGTCCGTTTGCTGATTCTACCAACGCCGGAGTCACACAAAACTGATTCTTAACCGATGAGAGATCCGTATAGATATATCTTCGTTCCTGACTACTATACAGATTTCCTTCCTTGGGGAAATAAATCTTATTATCATTGGGAAATTCAAAGTTTGCGTTTTCCGAGATAACCTTTACGGGATTCTTGAAAGTAGTGGCAAACCGATAAGCTACTCCGTCATTGTAAGCTCTGAAGACAATGTTATAATTGCCTTTGCAAAACAGAATGATCTGATTGTAATGATCGTCAATCGTTGCATGTTTTTCACGAACAACAGGAATAATCGTATTCTTTCCTTCTGTCTTTTCTGCCTTGGAAACTACCGCATTAATCCCTGCTTCAATTCCGTTATCAAACTTCATGGAAATCAGAGAAGGGGCAACAAGCTCTTTCCCTCCGAAATAAACAGAGTAAGATGTTTGCGCTCCTGTTGACACACGGACTTCAATTTTTGAGTCCGGTGATTTAATTACATACTTTTTACCTTGTCCAAATGAGAATATACTAATTAGAACTAAAAAGGCCGATAGTAAATTAATTTTCATGGCATTAGTGGATTAGTGTTTTATGGTCCCGCTAAATTATATAATTATTGAACTTTATCTCTTTCTCATCCAAACATAGAATAATAAATTACAAATAAACTATAATCAGAGAATCAGGACTTTATCCTATTTGATAAAAAATGCGTCCATACACGCAGTGTCATGTGGTGTGCTGAAAAGTATTTCATATTTTTACCTACAAATATAAATTCAATGGGGTACATGAAAACTATTTTACAACTGCTGGCTTGTTATTTAGCACTTTGGGGACAGTCATTACAGGCACAGAATAAGACAGAGTTGAATCAGGGATGGAAATGTTCACCTGTTTCTGCGATAAAAGAAAAAGGAACTGATATCTCAGTCCCGTCTTATTCACTGGACAAATGGATGCCGGCCACAGTGCCTGGCACAGTCCTTACCACACTTTTGAACAATAAAAAAGTTCCGGATCCATTTTATGGAATGAACAACAAAAACATTCCTGATATCTATCAAACCGGCAGAGAGCATTACACTTATTGGTTTGTTAAAGATTTCAATGAAAAATATCCGGAGAACGGACAGCAGATATGGTTGCATTTTAGAGGTGTCAACTATGGATGCGATATCTATCTGAACGGGCATAAACTAAATTCCCAAACACATTATGGAATGTTTCTGCGCCAAACTTATAACATCACCACCTTCCTTCGGAAAGACGGACATAACCGACTGGCAGTTTTAGTCTGGCCACCCGATCCGGTAGGAAATCCCAATGGCGGACAGGGAGGTGACGGAACGATCGCCCGGAATAATACGCATCAATATGTGGCAGGATGGGATTGGATTCAACCCATCCGTGACCGAAATACCGGGATATGGGATAAAGTCACCCTTCAAAAGACATTGGCAGTCAAAATCAAAGATCCGCATGTCATTACTCTGGTACCTGGAATCCGTAACCCGATAGGACCTCAGGACCCTGTCCTCATCAAAGTATCTGCAACGCTTGAAAATCCGACCTCTTCGACAGTTGATGGAATTCTTCAATATACACTTGCCGATCAAAAAATTTCAAAGAAGGTACGACTCAGCCCACACTCCAATCTATGGATCAACTTTGACGACTTAACACTGAAATCACCCAAACTATGGTGGCCCAATGGGTATGGTCCTCAGAATCTTTACCCATTGCAATTGAAATTCTTAATCAATGGGACTATCGTTTCTGATGCCGAAAATGTTACAGTCGGAATACGTGAAATTCAGGCCACCACGAATCCGGAAACCCATAGCAAGCAAATCGCCGTAAACGGACAGAAAATATTTATCAAAGGCGGGAACTGGATTATATCCGATGCCATGCTGCGATTGTCAGATGAACGCTATGATGCAGAAGTTCGCTTTCACCGCGACATGAACCTCAACCTGATCAGAGTATGGGGAGGGGCTTTAATTGAACGTCCTGAATTCTACGCTGCCTGCGATAAATATGGATTGCTCGTATTTCAGGATTTCGGATTCTCCGGTGACTGCAACGGGCGCTGGACAGACCCCAAAAAGCTGGAAGATCAATGGACCCGAAGGACTTATCCAGGCGACCATGCTCTTTTCCTTGAATCTGCATCCGATCAGATTAAAATGATCCGCAATCACCCCTCTCTGGCAATTTGGTGCGGAGGAAATGAGATCGCCCCTCCCGCAGATATATTACATGCTTTAAAGGATTCAATTCTGCCCAAACTGGACGGAACCCGATGGTTTGTGAATTATTCCAATGCCGATGATATGTCTCTCAATACAATCGGGGACAACGGCGATGGTCCCTATGGCGTACAACAAATAAATACATTCTGGGGACATCGGACGTGGCCTTTTAACTCGGAAATCGGATCAGTCGGAGTCGGTGATTATGAATCGCTGACACGTTTTATGCCGAAAGAGAACCTGATTGCTCCTGAATTTTCACCGGAAACCGGCCACAAAGTAGATTCCGTCTGGCAGTATCATCGTTATATCGGATATGATGCTTCGATTGCCCCTTATGGGAACGTAAAAGATATCAAAGACTTTTGCATGAAAGCCCAATTGGTGAATTACGACCAATACCGGGCCCTGATCGAAGGATTTAGTTCACACATGTGGGAATGGTATACAGGAGTCATGATCTGGAAGACTCAGAATCCATGGACTGCTTTACGAGGGCAGATGTACGATTATTATCTTGATCCGAATGCATGCTTATACGGGCTCCGCAAAGGAAGTGAACCACTCCATGTGATGTACAATCCGATTGATGGGATGGTGATGATTGCAAATAATACGTTTGAAGCAAAGCAAGATTTGATGTTGATTGCCAAAGCCTATGATTCCACCGGAAAAGATACCCTCATCTCTCAGATGATCGTTGAGATTGGCCCATCCATGTGCAAGAAGTACTATTCCACAAAGAAATTAATCGATCAGATGGCCAAAGACAAAGGAGCTTTTCTTTCTCTACGGTTATTGAATATGAAAAAAGAAGTTCTGAGTGAAAATCTATACTGGTTTGCAAATGAACAGGGACAATATTCCGGAATCCAACAACTACATCCTGCAAAAATCGAACTTGAGGCAAAACAGATCGGGAAAGATAAAATTGAAGTTGTTTTATCAAATCCGGACAAAAGATCTTTCGCATTCTTTAATCGGATCTCTCTTGTCAATCCGCAAACACATGAACGGATACTCCCCGCTTTCTACAGTGACAATTATGTCACAATCCTGCCGGGAGAACAAAAGAAAGTAATTGTTGAGTATTGTCCTCAGGACAATCAAAATACACCAGAGATTTCTGTGAGCGGATGGAATGTGAATGAAATGATTGTTCCTCTGTCGAAATAAATTAAAGACATGTCAATTCCGATAAATATTCAACATTCCCTAAACAAATTCATGTAAGGGAATGTTGGGTATTTACAATCTCAAAATCTTAATTTAAAGATGGTAATCTATATCAAGAATATGGTCTGCAACCGTTGCATCATGGTTGTGAGAGACGAATTTGAGAAGCTTGGTCATCCTCCGGTAAATATAAAACTGGGAGAAGTGGAAATAGAGACAGACCTCTCTTCCGAAGAAATGGATGGAATAAGTCACCGATTAAATGAATTAGGATTTGAGCTGATAGACAACTCGCAAAGCCGTGTCATCGAAAAGATAAAAACAGCGATCATTCAGCTGGTGCATTACAACGATGAACCTTTGGACATCAACTTTTCAAGATATATTGAAACACAGCTGCACAAGGACTATAATTACCTGAGTACTCTGTTTTCAGGCATTGAAGGAATAACCATCGAGAAATATTACATTCATCAAAAGATTGAGCGGGTAAAAGAATTACTGGTATATGATGAACTTACCCTCAGCGAGATCGCAGATAAAATGGGATATAGCAGCGTAGCCTATTTGTCAAATCAATTC
>JAUZOB010000231.1 GCA_030706665.1 Bacteroidota bacterium | reverse complement strand
ACCATCTGTTCAAAAAGCAAAGTGATTTTTGACAAAACGTTAATAAAATGCTAACAAAGCAAGCGATTAAGGAAAAATTAACATTCTCTGCAAATAATAAGGTGAAGTTTATTTATATATTTGAGATTCAAATTTTTATATCTCGTTATTGAAAGGGCTCTCTTGTAAAAACATGTTTGATAGCATATTTTTTAATGAGGAAAGTCATTCTATAGTAGGAAAACGACTTATAAAATGCTAAATTTGTATCACACCGTCGTAAAATACTGGCAAAAAATGACAGATGATAAGGACACGAGGCCTGTGTGTTCTTATTTGTAAGTAAAATGCCTGATTTTGTTTTACGATATTCATTAACGGGTATTAATAGTTAAGCAAATGCAAAGAGGATTACCAAAAGCGCAGGGTCTTTATGACCCTACTAATGAGCATGACAATTGTGGGATAGGTTTTGTGGCACATATAAAAGGACATAAGTCACATGACATTATTCTCAGGGGCTTGGAGGTTCTTAAAAACATGGACCATCGAGGAGCTACCAGTGCTGACAATAAGACTGGTGATGGCGCTGGAATGCTTATTCAGTTGCCTCATGAATTTTTTGTCAATCAAGGGATTGATGTCCCTTCTTCCGGTAAATATGGTGCCGGTTTTGTATTCCTTCCCGTCGATGAACGTGAAGCTTCTGTTTGTGAAGAGGTTTTAGTTCGCTTTATTAAAGAAGAAGGACTCGAGCTGATCGGTTTCCGTGAAGTACCGGTTGATAGTTCTGTAATGGGAGAGATTGCCCACAGAACCGAACCTCGCATGAAACAGGTTTTTATTAAAGGAAACCTGGAGCAGGACGTTCTGGAACGAAAACTATACCTTGTGCGAAAACAGGCTGAGCGCGAGGTCCGTGAATCTGCTCTTACTCAAAAAGAATATTTCTATATGCCAAGCCTTTCTTCAAAGGTGATGGTATTCAAGGGTATGTTTACCCCTGATCAGCTGATGACTTATTTTAAAGATTTTCAGGATCAGTCATTGACAAGTGCAATTGCGCTTGTTCATTCACGTTTCAGTACCAATACCTTCCCTACATGGGATTTGGCACAGCCTTTCCGTATTGTTGCTCACAATGGTGAGATTAACACAATTCGCGGAAACCGCTTGTGGATGCATGCACGTGAATCTTTGTTGAAATCGGAGGTTTTCGGTGAAGATATTAAGAAGTTGTTCCCCATTGTTGAGCCGGGTAAGAGTGACTCTGCTTCACTTGACAATGTGCTTGAATTCTTGTTTATGAACGGACGCAGTTTGCCTCATTCTCTTTGTATGATGGTGCCTGAGTCTTTTAATGATAAAAATCCTATTCCGGACAGCTTAAAAGCTTTCTATGAATTCCACTCTACCTTGATGGAACCATGGGATGGCCCTGCTGCTCTTGTCTTCTCTGATGGACGTTATATTGGAGGTACACTTGACCGGAACGGATTGAGACCTTCCCGGTATGTGATTACCAAGAACGATATGATCGTGATGGGATCAGAAGTCGGGGTTCAGGTGTTCCCACCGAAAGAAATTAAAGCTAAAGGTCGTTTGAGACCTGGTAAAATTCTGCTTGTCGACACTCAGCTTGGAATCATTATTCCGGATGAAGAAGTTAAAGCAGACCTTACCCGTCGGAATCCATATTACAACTGGCTGAAAGAAAACAGGATTGAATTCGAGAATATAGAAGTTAAAAATCGGATGCCTTCCTCGATGGGCGATGAGTTCCCAACTTATGCCAATGTTTATGGATATTCGAAAGAAGATATGCTTCAGGTTATTAAGCCTATGGCAATTAATGGACAAGAGCCGACAGCATCAATGGGGAACGATACGCCATTAGCTGTTTTCTCAAGTAAACCGCAGCGTTTCTTCAAATATTTCCGTCAAATATTTGCTCAGGTTACGAATCCGCCTATCGACCCGATTCGTGAAGGCTTGGTAATGTCACTGACAAACTATATTGGCTCTTCTAAATCAAATATTCTGGAAGAGAGCCCGGAACAGTGTAAACTAATTAAAATTGACAGCCCTATTCTGACAAATACGGATTTGGGTAAGATCAAGAGTTTGAAACACGAGCAGTTTACACACACAATCATTCCAATGTTGTTCCCGGCCAATGAAGGGGCTGAGGGTTTCAATAAAGCATTTGAAAATATGCTTTCAGAAGCAGAGAAGGCTGTTGATGAGAAGAAGAACTTTATTATCCTTTCAGACAGGTCTATCTCAAAAGACATGGCTCCGATTCCTTCGTTGCTGGCAGTTGCAGCGGTGCATCATCATTTGATCAAAGCGAAGAAGAGAACACAGATCGGTATTATTGTTGAAACTGGTGAAGCAAGAGAAATCATGCATTTTGCCCTACTGTTGGGGTATGGTGCCAGCATCATCAATCCATATCTTGCTTTTGCCGCAATTGCTGATCTTGTTCATAAAGGTGAGATTACACTGGATTACAAAGAAGCCAGAAAGAATTATATCAAAGCTATAGATAAAGGGTTGCTGAAGATCCTTTCCAAGATGGGTATCTCAACTCTCAGAAGTTATCACGGTGCGCAGATCTTTGAATCTATCGGCGTTAACACGGAAGTGATCGATCGTTACTTTAGCGGAACTGCTGCTCGTATCAGTGGTATCGGGATGGAAGAGATTTGTAAAGAAGCATTGCTTTTCCATCAGAAAGCATATTCTGTCGATAATGATAGCTTCATGTTTAAAACTGAAGGACAGTTTACGTTTAGAAAAGACGGAGAACACCACGCATGGAATCCTGAGACAATTGGTCTATTGCAATGGTCTACCCGGACAAATGACTATAAGAAGTTTAAGGAGTTCTCGTCAATTGTCGATACCCAGAATCGTAAACCGGCCTTTATCCGTGGTGCTCTTCAATGGAAGAAAGCTCCAATTGACATTTCGGAGGTTGAACCTGTAGAAAGCATCATGAGACGTTTCGTTACCGGTGCAATGTCATATGGTTCAATCAGCAAAGAAGCTCATGAGGCGCTGGCAATTGCAATGAATACAATTGGCGGACGAAGCAATACCGGTGAAGGTGGTGAAGACTCTGAACGCTTCAGTAAAAACACAAGAAGTTCAATTAAGCAGATTGCTTCAGGACGGTTCGGTGTTACTGCTAACTATTTGGCAAATGCGGATGAATTACAGATTAAAGTAGCTCAGGGTGCAAAACCTGGTGAAGGTGGTCAGTTGCCTGGATTCAAGGTTAATAAGATCATTGCTAAAACCCGTAATTCAACTCCGGGCATTACACTGATTTCTCCTCCTCCTCATCATGATATTTATTCTATTGAGGATTTGGCTCAGTTAATATATGACCTGAAATGTACAAATCCACGTGCAAAAGTATCGGTTAAGCTGGTTTCTGAACATGGTGTCGGAACTGTTGCTGCCGGTGTTGCAAAAGCTCACTCTGACCTGATCGTAATCAGCGGGGCAGAAGGTGGAACCGGTGCCAGTCCTGCAAGTTCTATCTACAATGCAGGATTGCCTGCAGAACTTGGAATTGCAGAAACTCAGCAAACACTTGTTCTGAATAACCTTAGAGGAAGAGTAACCTTACAGGTGGATGGTCAGCTTAAAACAGGACGCGATGTCGTTATCATGGGACTCCTGGGAGCTGAAGAATTCGGATTTGCAACCTCTGCATTGATTACTCTCGGCTGTGTGATGATGAGAAAATGTCACCTGAACACATGCCCTGCAGGAATTGCGACTCAGGATGAAAAACTTCGGAAACGTTTCCTTGGCCGTTCTGAATATGTTATCAATTTCTTCCGCTTTATTGCAGAAGAGGTAAGAGAATATCTTGCAGAACTCGGATATACTAAATTTGATGATATCGTAGGACGTACAGATCTTCTTGAAGTCAATCCGGAAGTACAAAACTGGAAGATGAGCAAGGTTGATTTCTCGAATTTGCTATACTTCCCGGAAGAGGCGAAGAAATATGATATCAGAAATACCAATCCGAACGTTAAGAAGGTTGAAGGCGTTCTGGATCAAAAATTAATACGTGAAGCCAATAAAGCGATCAAGGGTGGTGAAAGAGTATGGATTGCTCACCAGATACGTAATGTTGACCGTTCTTTAGGCGCGATGCTTTCAGGTGAAGTCGCACTTCGTTATGGGGATGAAGGCCTACCGGAAGATACCATTAATTGTACTTTCTTTGGTTCTGCAGGACAGTCGTTTGGTGGATTCCTTGCAAAGGGAATCAATTTCAGACTCGAAGGAGACTCGAATGACTATCTGGGTAAAGGTCTTTCTGGCGGTAAGATTGTTGTTGTTCCGCCCGCCGGTTCTACATTTAAACCGGAAGAAAATATTATTGTAGGTAATACCACAATGTATGGTGCTACTACCGGACAGGTTTATATTCGCGGGGTTGCAGGAGAACGTTTTTGTGTAAGAAACTCAGGTGCCTATGCGGTTGTTGAAGGTGCCGGTGACCACTGCTGCGAATATATGACCGGTGGACGTGTAGCTGTCCTTGGAAAGACCGGAAGAAACTTTGCTGCCGGTATGAGCGGAGGTATTGCTTATGTACTCGATGTTGATGGAAATTTTGACTATTTCTGTAATAAAGGACTCGTTGAACTGTCATCCGTAGAAGATAAGAGCGATATCCATGAGCTACAGAATATGATCAATCAACATATGCTTCATACTCATAGTACCCTTGCTTCAAAAATATTGACAAACTGGGATGAATATTTGCCACGTTTTGTGAAAATCATTCCATTTGAATACAAGAAAGTACTTGAAGAAAATAAACTTAAAGAATTAGAGCTAAAGCTTCAATTAACAGATGACAATCCGGCTTCTCAGTATTGATCCGGACAGGCAGAATATTTAAAAATGAATTGAGACATGGGAAATCCGAAAGCTTTTATCACAATAGGAAGAAAAGAAGGAGGTTACCGGCCTGTCAGTGAAAGGATCGGTGACTTTGGTGAAGTTGAACAAACTTTAAATGAGAATGACCGCAGAGAGCAAGCATCAAGATGTATGGAATGCGGTGTGGCTTTTTGCCACTGGGCTTGCCCGGTAGGAAGTAAAATTCCGGAATGGCAGGACGCACTTTATCGCGGAGACTGGGAAGAAGCTTATGCTCTTTTGACCTCTACTAACATTATGCCGGAGATTACCGGAAGAATTTGTCCTGCACTCTGCGAAAAATCGTGTGTGCTGGCTATTCATGATGAAGCACTAACAACTCGTGAAAACGAATGTTCTGTTGTTGAACAGGCTTTCGAAAGAGGAATTGTTAAGGCAAGAGTGCCCAAACATAGATCGAAATATAAAATTGCTGTTATCGGGTCCGGTCCTACCGGACTTTCTGCAGCGGATCTGCTTAATCAGGCCGGACACAATGTGACTGTCTTTGAACAGGATGACCGGGTTGGTGGATTACTGCGTTATGGAATTCCTGATTT
>JAUZOB010000230.1 GCA_030706665.1 Bacteroidota bacterium | reverse complement strand
ATTTATAAAACCCTTTTCCGGTCTGAACTCCGAACTGTTTTGCACGTACCAGACGTTTTATAACAGGAGAAGGTTTATACTTCATATCACCGAACTCAGTGTACATATTGTCCATCCAACGAACTACTTTATCCAAACCAATGGTATCTGCAGTTTCAAATGGTCCGATACGCATACCAAAGCCGACTTTCATCGTCTCATCAATGTCTTTCAGGGCAGCAACACCTTCCATCAGAATTTCACAAGCTTCGTTAAGAATAACAGTAAACATTCTTACACTAACCAGTCCGGCTGATTCTTCAACAGGGATAACTCCATAGTTGATGAGGTTGACAAACTTGATTACTCTCTGATAAGTTTCATCGGAGGTATAGAGTCCGCGCATCAATTCCACCATTCTGGCTTCAGATGAATTAATCAGGAAATGAAGCCCGACGCTTCTCTCTTTATGTTTAAGTTCTGATGAAAGCTCCGTAACGATGATCGTAGTTGAATTGGTTGCGATAATACAATCATCATCAACCTCATCTTCAATCATACGAAAGATCTCTTTTCGATCGGCAATACGACGTCCGCGGTCGACAGCATTAATGGCTTCAATTACAAACTCGCAACCTTTTAGTGCATTATAATCAACAGCCCCCTGGATACGGGAAAGGATCGCTCTTTTCTCGCTTTCGGTCATTCCCCAATGACCGATCATTTCGTCCAGGGTATGCGTTATAGAATCAATTGCTTCCTGAATTTTCTCATCGGATACTTCGATAAAAACGACCTCGATCCCGGCGGTACTTGAAATTCGGGCAATCATCTGACCAATCTTACCGCAACCAACAACCCCGATCTTTGAGAAAAGAGTATTGGTTTTGCTCTTTTTGATCAGACCGAACTCTTCAATAGGTTCGCGTAGAATATCTGACATTTTAATGAATTTTGCGATTTATAATAATGCAGCAGCCTGATTAGCAGTTATGGCAACCATATTTACAATATCAAATACGGAACATCCTCTGGACAAATCATTGATAGGTGCAGCCATTCCCTGGAGAACTGGTCCTACAGCTTCAGCCTTAGCAAGACGCTGTACCAGTTTATAGCCAATGTTTCCTGATTGCAGATCTGGGAATACGAGAACATTAGCCCTACCGGCAACTTGACTCTCAGGAGCTTTTAATTTTCCAACTTCAGGAACAAGTGCAGCGTCAAGTTGTAATTCTCCGTCAATCATTAATTCCGGAGCCATCTTCTTCGCTATTTCTGTTGCACTTACAACCTTGTCAACCAGCTCGTTCTTTGCACTTCCTTTTGTCGAGAAGCTTAGCATCGCTACACGAGGTTCCATTCCTACAATAGCTTTTGCAGTCCTTGCAGTAGTAACAGCAATCTCGGCTAATTCTTTATCTGTTGGGTTTGGCATTACTGCACAATCTGCAAATACCATTACCCCATTATGACCAAATGTCGGATCATTCAAAAACATCATAAAAGCACCCGAAACGACACTTACACCAGGCATTGTTTTAACGAACTGAAAAGCAGGACGTAGCACATCCCCGGTTGCATTGATTGCCCCCGCCAATTCACCGTCTGCATCGCCCGCCTTTATCATAATCGGTCCGAAATACAGAGGATTGTTCAATAACTTTAATGCTTCTTCTTTCGTTAATCCCTTGCTTTTTCTGATTTCAACCATCAAATCGGCATAAGTACTTCTCTTGTCGCTCGTTTCAGGATCAACAATTTCTGCTGAAGAAATGTTAACCCCAAGTTCTTCAGCCTTTGCAGCTATTTCTTCCTGATTTCCTAATAGAATAAGTTTGGCCAATCCTTCCTTAAGAATTATGTCTGCAGCTCTAAGCGTTCTTGGCTCAGTACCTTCGGGAAGAACAATCCTTTTTTGATAGGTTTTGGCATTAGCCTTAATTTGTTCCAGTAAGTTCATTTTTTCAATAATTTCCAATCGTTAAAAAACCCAAATTTCCAGATTAACAAAGGTATCAAAAATATTCTCCATCGATTCGAAAATTCGAATATTATTCGTTAAACAAAGGCCTCATTCCCAATTCAAATACAGTTTAATATGTAATCTTCCAGATACTTACTCCATATGAATGAGCTTTATTTCTTTTATACCTCTTACTTCCTGTAAGACAAAATATTAACATTTACATCCCGAAAGTTGTATGACATGTAACAACTTTTAATTTGGAATGCTTATCTTTGAAATACTAAACTTTTAAACATGAGCTCCAACCAATATTCAGAACTAAAAAACAAGCTTCAGGGCGATCTTTTTACAGATGAAGCCTGGAAGATACTTTATGCAACAGATGCCTCTGTGTATAGAGAGAAACCTACAGCAGTTGCACGACCGAAATCAGAAGATGATATTCGGAATCTGATTCTTTTTGCCAAAGAAAACAAACTTTCTATTATTCCACGTGCCGGCGGAACCAGTCTGGCCGGACAGGTTGTTGGCAAAGGAATCGTTGTTGACATCTCCCGATACATGAATCAGGTTATTGAATTCAATCCGGCAGAACGATGGATAAAGGTTCAACCTGGTATTGTTCTGGCAGAGTTGAATAAATTTCTTAATCCACACGGATTACAATTCGGACCGGAAACATCAACTGATACAAGATGTTGTATCGGAGGGATGCTTGGGAATAATTCCTGCGGACTGCATTCAATTATCTATGGAAGTGTCAGAAATCACATTCTTGAAGTAGAGACCTTCCTTTCCGATGGTTCGAAAGTAATCTTTCGTTCACTCAATGAAACCGAATTCAAAGACAAATGTCAGGGAGATCCTGATAAACTTGAGACCCGCATTTATCAAAACCTTTATGATATTTTATCTGACAAAGAAAATCAAGCTCTTATCCGCCAGGAATACCCGGATCCCGAAGTAACCCGTCGGAATAACGGATATGCGATCGACGTCTTACTTGAGTCATCTCCGTTTACCTCCGGAGGCCCCAATTTTAACATGGCCAAACTATTGGCAGGTTCAGAAGGGACTTTGGCATTCACAACATCAATTAAATTAAATCTGATCCCTCTTCCACCGCAACACAGAGCCCTTATGTGTGCACACTTCAAATCTTTAGAGGAATCGATTCAAGCTAACTTAGTCGCTCTTAAATTTAATCCCGGAGCTATTGAACTCATGGATGACAAGATAATAGAGTGCACCAAGGGCAATATCGAACAACAAAAGAACAGATTTTTCCTTCAGGGAGATCCGGGTGCTCTTCTCATGATTGAATTTGCCCGTGAAGATCCGGAAGAATTGAAGAGCATTCTGATCAACCTGGAAAACTCCTTACGGGAAAAGGGGCTGGGTTATCACTATCCGATCCTTCATGGCAATCAGATCTCATCTGCATGGAATTTAAGGAAAGCAGGACTGGGGCTTTTATCCAACATACCAGGAGACCGTCGTGGTGTTCCCGGTATAGAAGATGCGGCTGTTGCACCGCGTTTCCTTCCGGAATATATTCGTGATCTTAAACTACTGTTGGCTAAATATGGACTTGACAGTATTTACTATGCTCACATTGCAACCGGGGAAATCCATATTCGCCCGATGCTTAATCTAAAAGATTCTGAAGATATCGATACTTATCACTCCCTCACAAACGATGTCGCTCATTTGGTAAAGAAATACAAAGGGTCATTTAGCGGGGAACATGGAGATGGTCGTTTACGCGGTGAGTTTATCCCTCTCATGTTGGGGGATAAGATCTACCAATTATTGAAAGAATTGAAGCACGTCTGGGATCCGGAAAACATTATGAATCCAGGCAAGATCACAGATTGCCCTCCCATGAACGAAACGCTGCGTTATGACAAGGGGCAGGTAACCCGGGAATTCAAAACACATTTCAATTTCTCCTCTCAACATGGGATGATGAGAAGCATTGAAAATTGCAACGGATCAGGTGACTGTCGCAAACCTTTGATAATCGGAGGAACAATGTGCCCGACTTACATGGCTACCCGTGATGAGGATAAAACAACGCGTGGTCGTGCCAATATACTTCGGGAGATTCTAACACGCTCCGATAAAAAGAATCCATTCGACAGTCCCGAGATTCTTGAAATACTAGACTTGTGCGTTTCATGCAAAGGATGTAAAGCCGAATGTCCTTCAAATATTGATATGGCTCGTTTAAAAGCCGAGTTTCTTCAGCAATATTACGATATACATGGGGCTTCTATGCGCACAAAGATCATTGCCAATCTTCCTTCCTTAAACAAGCTGGCAATGGTATTTCGTCCCATATCGAACTTCATGATGCAGCAGAATCTTTTCAAAAAAGTACTGGGATTTAATATCCACCGCTCATTCCCATTACTCGCAAAAGAGACACTACAGCATTGGAGCCAGAAGAATTCGGACAAAGCAACGTATCCGAATGGGAAAGTTTATCTGTTTAATGATGAGTTTACAAATTTCAACGATCCGGATGTCGGTATTCAGGCAATCCGACTTTTAAATAAACTGGGTTATGAAGTCAGCATTCCGGTGCATCGGGAGAGTGCAAGGACTTACTTATCCAAAGGGATGGTGCGTAAAGCGAAAGCACTTGCCAACGAGAACATAAAGCTTTTGAAAGATCTGATCTCTGAAGAAACTCCGTTGATCGGGATTGAGCCATCGGCGATTCTTTCATTCAGAGATGAGTTCCCGAATCTGGCGGACGAGAGTCTTAAAGATGCAGCCAACAAACTTGCAGTCAACGCTCTCATGTTCGATGAGTTCTTCATGCAGGAAGTTAAAAAAGGTAAGATCTCTGCATCAAGTTTTACCGATAGTCCGCTTAAAATTAAGCTGCATGGGCACTGTCATCAGAAGGCACTTTCAACAACCGGACCGACCAAAGAGATGCTGTCGCTCCCTGCCAATTACAGCATAGAAGAGATCCCTTCCGGATGCTGCGGAATGGCCGGAGCCTTTGGCTATGAAAAGGAACATTATGACCTTTCGATGCAAATCGGAGAAATGGTACTCTTCCCCACTATACGCGAGACTTCAGAAGATATAGTTATTTCAGCTCCCGGCACTTCATGCCGTCATCAGATTAAAGACGGAACCGGACGAACAGCCTATCATCCGATAGAACTGATGTTCCAGGCACTCAAGAAATAACCGATATGTGATGATAAAAAAGCTGTCCAAAATAGATAATCTATTTTGGACAGCTTTTTTATCATCAAGTGCTTGAGAGAACCTTTGGTTGTATAAAAAAACTTGCTGTTTTCTCACATAAGAGATTACACTCCTTCCTCTAAGGGAAAACATTACAGGAATAATAAAATGTGGACAATCTCATTAAGTCATGCAGCAAGATTGGCATGCAAGGAGAAACCGAATCATTGATTCGGTTATAAAAAAACTACAGCATAGCTCGTTATTTTGATTATCCCTATATTGATTGCAAATAAGAACTCTATGGTTTAAAACTCATTTTTTAGTACGGTCATCTCTT